>JANMGZ010000460.1:0-7903 GCA_031374905.1 Dolichospermum sp. OTE_70_metabat_362_sub | reverse complement strand
GATTTTGGATTTTGGATTTTGGATACAACCCAAAACCGAGATAATTTAATCTATTTTCTCACCGCTGAGAATAAAAATGGGATCGGCTGCTACAAAGATTTGAGAATAGCCCCGTGTTTCTAAGCGATTAACTGCTGACTGGACAACTTCAATATTCCTAACTCTCAATTGAGAAAAGCTTTGAGAAATAGCATACAGACTTTCTAGACTAGCAGCAGTAGCGACCACTCGGCCAGATGTTGGTAAATATTGCCATGCAGCTTGGACAATTTCCTGTATGGCTTTTCCACCTTCAATGCAGATGCGATCAGGTAGTAACTGGATTTGATCTAAGCATTCTGGGGCGCTACCTTCCATGACTTCGACGTTTTTGACTTCAAAGCGATCGCAGTTGCGTCTGATTAGGTTCGCAACATCCTCATCTCTTTCGATAGCAATCACCCGTCCTTGGGGACACAATAGGCTCACCTCTATAGGAATTGTACCTGTTCCTGCGCCAATATCCCACAATACCGAATCGGCTTGTAGTCGCAATTGGGAAATTAACAGCAATCTTAATTCTCGCTGACTGAGGGGAATACCTGGTAAATTCTCAAATAATTCGTCGGGAATACCTGGGGTAATATAAGGCCAAAGTGGAGAAGGCATAAGCAATTAAAAATTAACAATTAAAAATTAACAATTGGGAATAGGGGCGATAATTTTGGTAGTTATACTGATAATAAGTGACATCAGCAAACGGCAATGATGATGAATAGGGAAATATTAGCTAATCGCTATGAAGTTCAACAACAACTAGGGAAAAAAGCCGGGAGAAGGACTTTCTTAGCTACTGATTTAGTAACTGGAAAATCGGTAATTGTCAAGTTACTTGCTTTTAGTAGTGATTTTGAATGGGATGATCTGAAGTTATTTGAAAGAGAAGCCCAAACATTAAAATCTTTATCACATCCCCATATTCCTCTTTACTTAGACTATTTTGAGATCAATTCCCCTGCATACAAAGGATTTGCCCTGGTTCAGACTTATATCCCAGCCCAAACCCTAGAACAATATTTACAAGCGGGGAGAAAATTTACAGAACCTGAAGTCCAAGAAATTGCCAA
Source organism: Dolichospermum sp. OTE_70_metabat_362_sub (assembly GCA_031374905.1). Taxonomy (GTDB): domain Bacteria; phylum Cyanobacteriota; class Cyanobacteriia; order Cyanobacteriales; family Nostocaceae; genus Dolichospermum. The sequence continues at coordinate 6,797 of JANMGZ010000460.1, read as the reverse complement.
AGCACTTTTAGAAATTCTCATATATTTACATCAGTTAAATCCACCTGTTGTCCACCGTGATATTAAGCCTAGCAATATTTTATTAGGAGAGCGCTCTGGCAATAGTGTCGGTGCAGTTTATTTAATAGATTTTGGTTCAGTCCAAACTATCCTAGCAGCAGAAGCAGGAACAAGAACTATTGTGGGGACTTATGGTTATATGCCACAGGAGCAATTTGGAGGGCGTACCGTTCCCGCTTCTGACCTTTATAGTTTAGGCGCAACTCTGATTTATTTGGTGACAGGGACGAACCCCGCGGATTTACCACAAAAGGATTTTCGCATTCAATTTGCAGAAGTTGCTAATCTGAGTCCCAATTTTACTAACTGGTTGCAGCAAATCACAGAACCCAGTTTAGAAAAGCGGTTTTCTAGTGCAACTGTCGCACTCACCGCTTTAGAAAATCCAGAAGAGACTAATATTAAAGCTTTAACTATTAGGAAACCAGCAGGTAGTAAAATTCAACTCACAAAAAATGAAGAATCTTTAAAAATTAATATTCCCGCGTTGGGATTTCACCCAATCATCATAGTTCTGATTCCATTTGCCATAGCTTGGAATTCATTTGTTTTGTTTTGGACTCATGGCGCTCTTTCTGGGCCTTTTCCTATAAATATATTCTTTGCCTTGTTTTCTCTGCCTTTTTGGACTGCTGGTGGGGGTCTAATATATGGTATATTATACCTTTGGTTTGGCAGTGTTGAAATCAGCATCAATCAGCAAAAAATATCCCGTAGTCATAATCTTTTTGGGAAAAAAATTAAAGCTATTTCGTCCTCCAGAGAAAACATTAAAAAATTAGTTTATACTCCTCAACATTTTAAAATAGATTCTGAAGGAGACAAAGTTACAGTACATCCAAAATTAGTAATTTGGGCAGAAGTAGAAAAATTTGAAATATCTGTTGATCAGGAAATTATTAAATCTGAAACTGAATTAGAATGGTTAGCTAGAGAATTAAGTGATTGGTTAGGTATAGAAATCAGCAGGTTGTAGGGGTAATTCATGAATTACCCCTACTTGGCCATTCTCCCTAACCTGAGCCATGATTGATGTGTGACAATAACCAGGGTGTAAACTCATAAACTTATGGGCAATATCTTAGCAAACCGTTATGAAGTGCAAAAGCAGTTAGGCAAAAAAGCCGGACGACGCACGCTGTTAGCAAAGGACTTAAAAACTGAAGAACTGGTAATTGTAAAGTTACTTTCATTTGGTAGTGATTTTCAATGGGATGATCTCAAATTATTTGAACGAGAAGCCGAAACTTTAAAATCTTTATCCCATTCTTGTATACCCAGATATTTAGACTATTTTGAAATCAAGTCATCTGACTTTAAAGGTTTTGCTTTTATTCAAACTTATATTCCTGCTAAAACCTTAGAGCAATACTTACAAATTGGACGCAAGTTTACAGAATTAGAAGTTAAACAAATTGCTAAATCTGTCTTGCAAATTCTCAGTTATTTACATAATCTAAATCCCCCTGTAATTCACCGTGATATTAAGCCTAGTAATATTTTATTAGGAGACAGAACAGGGAATAATGCTGGTGAAGCCTATCTCATAGATTTTGGGGCAGTGCAGACAGTTTTAGGCACGGAAGGTGTGGGAACAAGAACTATTGTCGGGACTTATGGTTATATGCCACAGGAACAATTTGGAGGCAGAACTGTTCCTGCTTCTGATCTTTATAGCTTAGGATGCACATTAATCTATTTAGTAACTGGTTCTCACCCCGCAGATTTACCAGAAAAGGATTTGCGGATTCAATTTGCAGAAGTTACTAATTTGAGTCCTAATTTTACTAACTGGTTAAAGTTGATGACAGAACCTAGTTTAGGAAATCGGTTGAGTTCTGCAAGTGAAGCAATTACAGCTTTAAATAAACCGCAGTTATCAACAAGTTCTACTTTAACTTTCAAAAAACCAAAAGATAGTAAAATTAACCTGACTAAAACCAATAATTTTATAGAATTTATAATCCCATCCATTGGCTTGAGAATGTCTACATTTAATTTAGTTTTTAGTAGTATATTCTTAATATGTATGACTTACCTGTATACATCCTTTGTCTTTCAGGGATTCACATATCCCTATTTATCTTGGAGTGAAAAACCAGTATTATTAAGAGGTTGTTTGAAAAGTCTAAATTCATACATCTCTGGGCGGTTAGAAACCGCGTCTACATAGGCGAAACCCACCTGCGTGGGTTTGAAAACCTTAATTTTGTGTTATGGACTTTGTTTGTGTAGTAGCGTTCGCGCCAGCGTACCGGAGGCTTTATTATATTCGCCGAAAACTTTTCAAACACCCTCTTAGTATTAATTCTCCATAAAAGAGACGCAAGAGCCTTAATTTTGAATATTAAAAGAGAACGTGGTTTAGAGATTATTGCTAATGGTATTGTGAATACTTTAAAATATTACTTGCGTTTTATAGAAGATTATCATGAATTTATTAACACATATACCGAAGAATTAGTAAAAGATGCTAGAAGTTCAACGGAAGTTAAAGATTCTCATATTCAAGCTTGACAAAAAATTTTACGAACATCGTTTAATTGCTACGGTAGTTGCTGCTTGAAATTGCTTTTTGACCAAAATTTGGGTCGTAAATTAGTAACTTGATTAGCAAATTAGAATTTTGAAAAGTTATCTCGTCGAGTGTATAATTAATGAGTTAGATTGTTGAATTTCATCAAGATTTTGAGACAGAATTTGATGCTTTGCCAGAAGATGTGCAAAATAAATTACTTGCCCGTGCTAATATGTTAGAAGCTTTTGGTTCTGAATTAGGGCGACCTCATGTTGATACTCTCAATGGTTCGCGCCATAGCAATATGAAAGAATTAAGGTTTAAAGCAGCAGATGGTGTTTGGCGTGTCGCGTTTGCATTTGACCCTAGACGAAATGCAATATTATTAGTTGCGGGTGATAAATCGGGTGGCAGTGAAACTCGTTTTTACAAGCAACTTATCAAAACTGCTGATGCTAGATTTGACAAACACTTATCTCAATTAAAAACCCAATCAGAGGAAAAGTGAGAATAAACAATGGGAAAAACTTTAAAGGAAAAACTAGAACAGTTACCACTAGAAAGACAGCAAAAAATTGCTGAAGAATCTAATTTTCTCATTACTGAAGAAATGACACGACAACAATTGAGACTAGCACTCAAACTCACTCAAGAGCAAATATCAAAACTTCTTCAAATTGATCAAGAAAATATTTCTCAAATGGAACAAAATACTGATTTAATGCTTTCAACTCTGCGAAAGTATATTGCTGATTTAGGTGGTGATTTAAAGCTTGTTGTTGAATTTCCTAACCGTCCACAAGTTACTTTATCAGGAATTTCTGAAATTGATATCTGACGAGGATCTTTAACCAAAGATAAAAGCTCATTTATGGTTGGTGGTAAATTTTTCAGTTGTTTTTGCACTGGTTTGGGAATAATAACTTCATAGCTCATGAGATTTGAGGATTCTGATTAGCAATATATTCTTGAATCGTTTGATAGTCGCCATTTTGATAAGCTTGACGAGCTTCTGCAATTTCGGATATAATTTGGGGATTTTGTTCTATTAAATCTTCTTCATCTTCTAAAAGTTGTTCTTCTAGAAATTCCAAAAGTTGATGCTTTTCTTGTAAGTTGAGAGATGAAATTGGAGCAATTAATGATTCAAAGGGAATTTGTAAGTTAACTACTGTCATTATTGATAATCCTTCTTAGGTGAATTATATTTTTAATTATGTCATATTTTCAGTTAATGTACTCTCAGAGAGAGCAATTGTAAGTGTAGAGTAACTTAGCAAAAAAAGTACGCTGGCTACCCTACAAGTTCAGCGATCAGAACTAATCGAATACCTCGTAGGTGTAGTCAGGACTATCACCAGTTCTGAAAACGCTGAACCCTTTCATTTCTCTTCCCTTTCCTTTGCAACGATTTTGTTGATCTGCATCCTTTATTTGCCATGTAGACTGCTCTTGTATCCAGATCACACATCTGCGAACATCACCTGATTCAACTACTCCGTTGCGGGTTTCTGCATAAACCCCAATGTCCGCATTACTGACTCTACCAAGACCTATGCCACACTTACCAGGTTCAAGTTGTAGCCATCCCCTTGACCAAGTTCTACCATTTGAGTAATAACTTAAGGCGACAAAAGCCTTTGATCCTGCCCGATTACATACAGTAAGATCAGCATTTGCTGGAGTTGCAAATACAAAAGATGAGATACAACTAATCATTCCTGCGCTAACAACCGAAACCAAATTTCTAAGTTTCAATTTTATCTCCTATTTCCGATGAAGTTTTCCAATTTCAAATTGAGGTTTATCTCTACCGAAACTACACCACTTACCTAAACCTGAAAAGCGGAAAAAAGCGGATCGCAAAAAAAAATTACAAACAGACGGAAAAAAGCTGAAAAATACGGATAAAGTCTGCTATCATTACTTGTGTCGCGTTACATTTTTAACTATGCAGGTTCACGAACTACTACAACTTGTGGATAAGGCTGTCTATCTCAACACAGGCAAACGTCTCAATGACTTGCAACGTGAAGTTATTGAGGGGACACTAAAGTATCAAAAGTATGCTGATATTGCCGAAAATTGTGGTTGTAGCGCCGGTCATGCAAAAGATATAGGTTACGAACTTTTAAAAATGTTATCTGATATTTTTGATGAACCAGTTGATAAAAGTAATCTTAAATCAGTTCTAGAACGACAGGGAAATGTGAATATTTCTTTGGGTAATAATAGTAAAATTAATAGTAATTTAATTGGCTGTGTAAATATTGGTTCTAAACAACCTAAGAATAAACCAGATAAAAATCATTCTAGTAATACTAAATTAAAGCAACGTAAAAATAATAAAACTCAGATAGAAAAAATTGATAAATTACGGTATTTTGGCTTAAATGATGAGCAAATTGCAGAGGTGTTAGAGTTACCTTTAGAGGTAATTAAACAGGTAGTATCGGAATAATAAAGCTTTTAATTTCCACCGTGATTTTTTCTTTGCCTTTTTCCGCTTTTTCCGCTGTATGCAATCAATGTTATAATAACATTAATTCTTGAGTATCCTATTATGAGCCAAATTCTAACTCTGGAACTAAGTGATAAAATAGCGATACCTTCTGTCAGCTTCGCTATCGCCATTCAGCAGCAAGCTAATAATGCCGATTCTTCCCTTACCATTTTTCAGCCCAGTAAATAATTTCTGAAGATGCCACATCAATTGCGACTCCATTACTATTACCATGATTCCATTTTGAGCCGGGTGGGCTTTTATCTTCAGCTTTTAATACGAGTATTTCATAACTGCTAGGAAAGATTTCTGTGTCTGAATCGCTAGTATAAAAAAAGGTTGTTGGTACACCGTTAGGTTGATTACTATGAGTATTTGTATTTCCACCCCGGTATTGATGCTGAGAGATTTTTTTATATTGCATCAGAAGGGTTTTAATTTTTGATTGTGGTTCTTTGATCCGAATTTGTAAAGAACCACTTTCTGGCGTTAATCCTGAAGAATAAGCCATTTGCAAAACTTGAGAATCAGCAGGAATTTGTCCGGGAAAATGTTTAATTTGTTGAATATCTGCCCATTTGTGATTACGAATTTCTTGATATTGTGATTTATCGGTAATTAGCTGTAATTGTTTAGTATTACTAGCAGCTTTATTGATCTGGAAACTGCTAATAACTAGACCAAAACTACCAAGAGATAGTAAAGTTATGGTAGCGATTTTAACTAAAATAGATTGCTTCATCAGGTTGGTTTGCATCTAGCTTGTAGATTAATATCCCAACCTTTAAAACAATTGTCCTGATAGTTTTTAATCTAGCTTTAGTTAGATTGACAGGAAAATTTTAATTTTGTTAAATTGATTACAAATTTATAAAAAACCAACTATCATTCCTAGCAAAATTAAAAAACCAATCCAGACATTTTGGCGAAACATTTCCCCATAAGCAGGGTGAGGTATTTCTGACTGTTGTAAGCGGATAATTTGCCAAATCCAGCCGCTGCTAGACAGAATTAAACTGATCCAAAAAGCTGTATTTAAATTAAGTAAGAAACCGACTCCAGCTAAGAGGATAACTGTACCAATGAAGAAAATAGCGATCGCTGTAGGGGCATATTTACCAAAGAATAAGGCGCTGGAATTAATACCTATACGTTGATCATCTATGCGATCGCTCATTGCATAGATAGTATCAAATCCTAATGTCCATAGTACCGTCGCGCCCCAAAGTAACCAAGTTGGTGCTGTAATATTGGCTGTAACTGCACTCCAACTAATTAACACCGCAAAACCCCAAGCTATGGAAAGTACCAATTGAGGAATCGGCAAAACCCGTTTTGCACCAGGATAAAGGACAATAACTGGAACTGCGGCCACAGACAACCAGAAGCTTAATGGGTTAAGATAGAAAGCGACAACTGCGGCACAGGCGAGGGAGACTATCCCCACGACAATCCCAACTTGCACGGAAAGGGCGCGAGATGCAAGCGGGCGATCGCGTGTTCTCTCAACTTGGGGATCAATATCTCTGTCCCATAAATCATTAACCACACAACCAGCCGCACTGGTGGCGATACTACCGAAAATAATCACTCCCACTAGGGGGATAGGTGGTTTACCAGCAGCGGCTAAAAACACAGCCCACAATGCGGGAATCATCAGAATTAATCTTCCTTCCGGTTTATTCCAGCGTAGCAGCCGGATAATTACAAGCCATA
>JANMGZ010000203.1:0-13797 GCA_031374905.1 Dolichospermum sp. OTE_70_metabat_362_sub | reverse complement strand
GATCAATTGCTCCTGGTTGAATATCACAGGGATACAAGCGTAACCAAACAGCTTGTGTTGCTGGCCAAGTCTGACTGCGACATTTTTGTAATTCTTGTGTATGCTGTTTTAGGAGTTTTTGATAGCGAATTTCTGCGTTTTTATTGCCTCTAAGAGCTAATAAGCGCAAGTTTTCTTTTTCTTGAATTGCTTTGGATGATACTCCACAATTCTGTCTTGTTTGAGCAATAGCTGGTTCAGTAACTAGGTTGAGAATCAATAAGCAATTAGTAATAATTACAGTTAACAAACTTTGCCAAGATAAGATTAATCTTATAAATTTCCAGTTGTAATCAGACATATATAGCAATAAATTTTGATTTGTAATAGCCTGTATTTAAAATATCCTCACACCTGGAGAGATATAAAACCACCCAAAGCAGTATTTCACATAAACAACTCAGACATTTACACTAAATCAAAATATGTCGTTATTAAATTTTCTATAAATCGGAACGTAGGGATTTGAACCCTAGACCTCCACTACCCCAAAGTGGCGCGCTACCAAGCTGCGCTACGCCCCGTAGATGTGAACTTCAAATTTTAGAATTTCGGAGTGGGGATGATTCCAATTTTGTGAGTCTAAAATTAATTAAGTCACTCTTACAAAGATATCACAAGGTTAAGGAAAATAGCAAGTGGTTTTTCAAAAAACTTTCAGCATTCCTATTGCTTGCAACAATTCAGGCACGACTGAAGCCTCCCATTTGCCTTCTGTCCCTCGTCCTGTATTGAGGATAAAACGCAGACTGTAGGCATGAGCATAACCTTCTACCTCCATCCATAATAAATCGCTTTCGGCTTCACAGGCAATTTTTTCCTCATCCATTAATTCTGTAGCTAGATCCCTCATTGTATCTGCAAGCTGATTGAAAAGGCGATTAAATTCGTTTAATTCAGTTTGTGTTAATTCTATCGCCCAATCTTGGGTCCCGATTAATCCTTTAAATTCCGGTGCATCTGGATTCCAGCCAATGCGCCAACCAATCCCGCTTTTAATAAATCGTTCCATACTCTGCTGCTATCAAATGCCAAAATTATACCAATTGGCTTTGCAGATAGCGATAGATGGAAATATGAATTGCTTACACAATCAGTCTTTTACAATCTAAAATGTTATAATCTTTCAGCGATCGCGTTAGAATCTTGCCAAACCTAATTTTGTAAATATTCCTATTTGGCACACTTTTCGGGTAAGATAGTATATCTGTTCTATTAAAACTCCCGTCCCAGCAACTTTGGAAAATCCTATACTTAGAGGCAAGAATGGCAGCTAATACCGAGACTTCTGGCAAGCAAAAAGCGTTAAATATCGTACTTGGACAAATTGAGCGTAGCTTCGGAAAAGGAGCAATTATGCGCCTGGGTGATGCTACTCGCATGAAGGTAGAAACTATATCTACAGGGGCGCTCACCCTAGATTTAGCTTTAGGTGGTGGTTTACCTAAAGGACGGGTCATTGAAATCTACGGTCCAGAAAGTTCTGGTAAAACCACCGTCGCCCTTCATGCTCTGGCTGAAGTGCAGAGAAATGGTGGTATTGCCGCATTTGTAGATGCTGAACACGCTCTAGATCCTACCTATGCGGCCGCATTGGGTGTAGATATTGACAATTTACTTGTTTCCCAACCAGACAATGGCGAATCAGCATTAGAAATAGTTGATCAACTTGTGCGTTCTGCGGCTGTTGATATTGTCGTTATTGACTCCGTAGCCGCTCTAGTTCCCCGTGCTGAAATTGAAGGGGATATGGGGGATATTCACGTGGGTTTACAAGCTCGGTTAATGAGCCAAGCCCTCCGGAAGATTACTGGTAATATCGGTAAATCTGGATGCACTGTTATTTTCATCAACCAGTTACGACAAAAAATTGGTGTCACCTATGGTAGCCCCGAAACTACAACGGGTGGTAATGCGCTGAAATTTTACGCTTCTGTGCGTTTAGATATTCGCAGAATTCAAACTTTGAAAAAAGGGACTGATGAATTTGGCAACCGTGTCAAAGTTAAAGTAGCGAAAAATAAAGTTGCACCACCTTTTAGAGTTGCCGAATTTGACATTATCTTTGGTAAGGGTGTTTCTACTATCGGTTGTCTGGTAGATATAGCCGAAGAAACAGGTGTTCTTCTCCGCAAAGGTGCTTGGTATAGCTACAGTGGTGAAAACATTTCCCAAGGTAGAGATAACGCGATTAAATATTTAGAAGAAAAACCAGAATTTGCTGCCAAAGTTAAAGAACAAGTTTTGGAAAAACTCGACAAAGGGGCTGTAGTTTCTGCTAATTCTGTAGTTCAACCCCATGACGTGGAAGAGGAAGAAGAAACTGATTTAGAAGAAGAATAGAGATTGGCGAATGGAATTCGCTACTACACAAGCAAAGTCCACCTGCGTGGACTAATCAAAATCAAATACCTCTATGTCTGTGTAGCTGCGACTTCTAGTCGCCTATTCTTCGCAAATAACCTTTTAACAACTTTTCATTACCTCGAGTAATTCACTAGGATGATGAATTAAAAAATTGGGGTTTTGTTTACTTAGGGCTTCAGCAGAATTAAAACCCCAACTGACCGAAATTACCTTAATATTAGCTTTTTTCGCAGATTCCACATCTCTAGTTTCATCTCCGACATAAATTACGGCTTCAGGTTTGAACTGTTTTTGCCGTAACACATTATTAATAATTGTAGTTTTACCAAAAATAGTAACTCCTGAATAAATAAAGCCAAACAAATAATCTAAATTATGATACTTGAGAAATTCATTCACATTTTCTTGGGAGTTAGAAGTAATAATTCCCAAGTGATAACCTTGATCATGCAGTGCTGTTAATGCGGCGTTAATTCCATCAATAGGTTCTAATTCGGTAATTTTATGTTTTAATTCTCCTTTTACTTTTTTGACAAGAAAAGGAATTTTTAATAAAGAAATACCAGAGTATTTAATAATTTCTCTGGCCGTTAAATTTCTGAGTATAGCTAGTTCTTGAGGATTAATTGGAACATATCCAAATTCCAGGGCTAAACGATTGGCAATAGTTACAAGAGCATCTACTGTATCAGCAATCGTCCCATCAAAATCAAAAATTATTACTTTCTGGGTCATTCTTATGCCTGGATGCTTCAATATTAGCGCGAGCATTTCGTCGTAGCATTTCTGGTTTAATGCGTCGCAAGGCTGATGCGGTGAATCTTTGATCCCACTCCTCGTTTGATATTTGGGATAATTCTACCAGCTTGGGGGCTAAATTCCTAGGATAAGGCTGAAAATCAGTTATATCAGTTACTTGGGCAAATCGCTGATTCCAAGGACAAACATCTTGACAAATATCGCAACCCGCAACCCATCCTTGTAAATGAGGTGTAATCTCTGCGGGGAATTTCTCTGCCCGGTTTTCGATTGTATGATAGGCAATACAGCGATTAGCATCTACTACAAAGGGTTCAGTAATTGCACCAGTAGGACAAGCTTGCAAACAACGAGTACAAGTTCCACAATGTTGCGTAGCTGGGCGATCGCTTTCTAGTTCCAGATTGGTTAACACTTCTGCTAGAAACACCCAAGAACCATATTTTCTGGTAATGACATTGCCATTTTTAGCAATCCAACCAATCCCAGCTTTTTGCGCCCAAACTTTATCTTGGACTGGCCCTGTATCTGCATAATAACGCGCTTTCACATTTTCGCCCAGGGATTTTAGCCAACTAGCTAATTCCTTGAGTTTTTTGTGCATAACTTTATGATAATCCCGACCCCAGGCATAGCGAGAAATTTTTCCATATTCATCGCCATGAGGACGTTGATGGGGAGTATAATAGTTTAAAGCCACAGATATGAGCGATCGCACTTCTGGCATAACTAAACTAATATGCTCACGTTTAGGATTTTTCATCCATTCCATATCAGCATGATAACCCATTTTCAGCCAAGCTTGCAATTTTTCTGTCTCTGTTGGCTCTAAATTACCGACAGCAGCAATACCCACTTCATGAAATCCCAACTCTTTAGCTTTTGCTTTCACTTCTGCGCTGCTAATTGATTTATATTCATTCATTTTGAGATGGTTTTCGTATTAATCAATACCTATGTATTACCATATTTGGCTTCAAATTACTCCTCAAGTGTCACTTATAGATTATATTTCCAGGCACTGAGCTTGACGCTTACCAGAAAAACTTGTAAATTTCACTTCATTAGTAATGATATAATTAGCAATAAATCACACATTTTGGCGTGATTTATTGCTAATTATGGAGGAATAGCACTGTGTCAAACAACCCTGGGTTGTACATTTTGCTCGTCAGTGTTCATGGTTTAATTCGTGGTCATAATCTAGAATTAGGTAGAGATGCTGATACTGGTGGACAAACAAAATACGCAGTCGAACTTGCTTGTACATTAGCTAAAAATCCCCAAGTAGAAAAAGTTGACTTAGTAACACGGTTGGTAAATGACCCAAAAGTTAGTCCTGATTATGCTCAACCAGTAGAAATTCTTGCAGATAAAGCCCAAATTATTCGCATAGCCTGTGGTCCCAAACGCTACCTCCGCAAAGAAGTTCTCTGGCCACATTTAGATACTTTTGCAGACGAATTACTCAAGCACATTCGCAAAATCGGCAAAATTCCCCATATCATTCATACACATTACGCTGATGCTGGATACGTAGGTTCTCGGGTTGCAGGTTGGTTAGGAATCCCCCTAGTACATACAGGCCATTCCCTGGGACGTATCAAACAACAAAGACTATTAGAACATGGTACTAAACAGAAAACCATTGAAGAAAATTTTCACATCAGTACCAGAATCGAAGCGGAAGAAATTACCCTTGGTAATGCAGCCTTAGTTATAGCCAGCACTCATCAAGAAGTTGAAGAACAATACAGCGTTTACGATCACTATCAGCCAGAACGCATGGTAGTTATCCCCCCAGGTGTGACATTAGAACGTTTTTATCCAGCCCCTGCTAATTGGCAAAATCCCCCTATTCAAAAAGAATTAGAAAAGTTTCTCAAAGACCTACGAAAGCCCATGATTACGGCGATTTCTCGCCCAGCTATTCGCAAAAATGTTAGTAGTCTAATTAAGGCTTATGGTGAAGATACCGAATTGCGCCAATTAGCCAACCTGGTATTAATACTAGGAAAACGAGAAGACATCATGGGCATGGAATCGGGTCCGCGTCAAGTATTTCTGGAGATATTACAATTAATAGATCGCTACGATCTTTATGGTCATGTTGCTTATCCTAAACACCATCATGCTGATGATGTTCCAGATTTATATCGGCTAACAGCAAAAACACAGGGAGTATTTATCAACCCAGCCCTGACCGAACCATTTGGACTCACATTAATTGAGGCTAGTGCCTGTGGTGTCCCCATAATTGCTACTGCTGATGGTGGTCCAAGGGATATTCTCGCTGCTTGTCAAAATGGGTTATTAATTGATCCTTTGAATATTCAAGATATCCAAAATGCGTTGCGAACATCTCTTACAAATCCAGAACAATGGCAACAATGGTCTAAAAATGGATTGATTAATGTTTGTCAACATTTTTCTTGGGATAGTCACATAGAGCATTATTTAGCACAAGTCCGCCAATTATTGCCCCAAAAACGCATTCAATCTCTCTTGAGTCCCCTGGCCAAATCTCCCGCAGATGAACATCCTGATTGGAATGTACCAGAAACAAATCACCTAGCAACGGCTGATCGGTTTCTGGTGTGCGAAATTGATAATACCCTATTAGGCGATCCAGAAGCTTTAGAAAAGTTAATTCAGAAAATTCGTGATCAAGGTCAGACAACTGGAGTCGGTATTGCTACAGGTCGCAGTCTTAAAAGTACCCTAAGTTTGTTGGAAGAATGGCGCTTCCCTATGCCAGATTTACTGATCACATCAGCAGGAAGTTCTATTTACTATGGTCCGCAGATAGTCACAGATACCAGTTGGCAAAGACACATTGCCTACAATTGGCAAGGGTCAGAAATTCGCAAAGTTATGCAGGATATTCCTGGAGTGGAATTGCAATCTGCCGATGCTCAAGGCAAATTTAAGATTAGCTATTTTGTGGATGAGGCAAAATCACCAAGTTTCCGAGAAATTATCCGTCGTTTGCGTCAACATGGCCTTCACGTCAAAGGAGTTTACAGCCATAATATGTATCTTGATTTAGTGCCTATTCGTGCCTCTAAGGGAGATGCTATTCGTTATGCTGCTTTAAAATGGGGTTTGCCAGTTCATCGCTTTTTAGTCGCTGGGGCTTCAGGTAATGATGAATCCATGTTAGCCGGTAATACTCTAGCTGTGGTAGTGGGAAATCACAGCCAAGAAGTTGAAAAGCTGCGCGGTTTACCACAGATTTATTTTGCCCAAGGAAATTATGCTTGGGGTATTTTAGAAGCTTTAGATCATTATGACTTTTTTGGAAACTTATCTCCAACACCATAACTTAGGAGTCACCGAGTCACCGAGTCACCGAGTCAGGAGTCAGGAGGAAGAATTAGAAGGAGATAAGAATAGTCCTAACTATCCAAAATTCATCCATATTCATCTGCGGTTATCTGCGGTCAAAAATTCTTAAAATCTGTTTTTTTGTGAAAATAAAATTTCCCGTAGCAATACAATATAAAATCTAGAATTTAAAATAGAGATTAGCACGATGAAAAATCTTACTCCTAATTCTAGTTTTAGTGTTACCCTGCGCTTACAGATTCCCAATCGAGTGGGGATGTTAGCATCTGTTACCCAAGCGATCGCTCTGGCTGGTGGTAATCTCGGACAAATTGATTTAATTGAACAAACTCGTCAAGAATCTATCCGTGATATTACAGTTGATGCCGCTAGTACGGAACACGCGGAAACTATTGTGCAAGCGGTAAAGGAATTACCAGAGATTAAGGTAATTGATGTTTATGACCGCACCTTTAATTTACATCGCGGTGGCAAAATCAGTATTGTGAGTAGAATTCCGCTCAAAAGTGTTTCTGATTTAGCGATGGCTTACACTCCAGGAGTCGGTCGGATTTGTAAAGCGATCGCTGAAAATCCAGAGGAAGTATATAATTTGACTATCAAAAATAACACAGTGGCTATCGTCACTGATGGTAGTGCAGTATTAGGTTTAGGTAATTTGGGACCAGCAGCAGCTTTACCTGTGATGGAAGGAAAAGCCATGCTGTTTAAGGAATTTGCTGGACTTGATGCTTTTCCTATCTGTTTAGATACTCAAGATACAGATGAGATTGTCAAAGCTGTCAAAAATATCGCTCCTGTCTTTGGTGGTGTGAATTTAGAAGATATCGCTGCACCTCGTTGTTTTGAAATTGAACAAAGACTGCGAGCGGAATTAAATATCCCGATTTTTCATGATGACCAACATGGGACAGCTATTGTTACCTTAGCAGCTTTGTTTAATTCCCTCAAACTTGTGCAAAAATCCATTGCAGATATCCGCATTGTGATTAATGGTGCGGGTGCGGCTGGGGTAGCGATCGCTCGGTTACTCCGCAAAGCCGGTGCAGAAACTATTTTGATGTGTGACTCCAAGGGGATTATTTCCAGCAATCGCAGCGATTTGACTCCAGAAAAACAAGAATTTGCAGTTAAAGCTCAAGGAACTTTGGCTGGTGCAGTTCAAGGTGCAGATGTCTTTATTGGTGTCAGCGCACCGGGAGTTTTAACACCAGAAATGGTACAAGGCATGACAAAGGATGCAATTGTCTTTGCAATGGCCAATCCTATTCCCGAAATTCAACCAGAATTAGCCCCTAAAAACGTCGCTGTCATGGCTACGGGTCGGAGTGACTACCCCAACCAAATCAATAACGTCCTGGCTTTTCCTGGCGTGTTTCGTGGGGCTTTAGATTGTCGCGCTAGTACGATTACTACGACTATGTGTTTAGAAGCTGCCAGTGCGATCGCTTCTTTGGTTAAACCGGCAGATTTAAATCGGGAACATATTATTCCTTCTGTATTTGATCAGCGTGTGGCTACCGCTGTGGCTGCTGCTGTCCAACAAGCCGCACGGGAAGAAGGTATTGCTCAAAGTTAGTTAATTTGTGGGATAGGCATTCTTGGACTGAGCTTGTCGAAGTCTTGTCTGTCCCTATAGAAAGAAATATTTTCAAAAATTGTATTTCCACTTAATTACAAAATCTTCAGAAATCCCATACCACATTGTAAAAAATGATCATCTTGAGTCAGGATATATTGAATTTTTAATTGTTCCATAATTATCATAGACGTTAAATCTGTAAATGATATATAAGGTTTATCATGTAATTTTTTTCTTAATTCATAAGCCAATTGAAATCTCTCAGTTGTCACCTGTTCAATTTGCTGATACCTTCAATAAAAGTTGTAGCTTCTTGAAAGTTTTCTCTTCTAAATAATAAAGAGATTAATTCATCTAAAACATAATCACTGGTATATATCAAAGTCTTTTGTTGTTTTAGCTGATAATAAAGTTCTTTGATAGATTCATGATAATTATCCCTACGATGTCCTAAAGCCAACTATCCCCAAGTATCAATAAAAATAGACCTATATTTCACTATAATCACCTAAATTATATAATTCTTCATCAATATTATTTATGGATACTGGTTCTCCTGAAAGAATACCAATAACATTTAATAATGGATCTTCCATCGTTTCTGTATTTGCTGATTTTCTTTGTTCAATAGCTTTCGCAAAAGCAATATCTTCAATTATTTCTGTAAGTAAAGCTGAAAATTCCTCTTTATTTTCAGAAAAAAGCTCTATTATTGCTTCCTTAAGGGTTTGTTTAAATTGATTGTGTTCTAAGGATAGGTTAGACATAATTACCTCCATAACATATATTAAATTATATTCTGTTTTAACAGATTTGGCTCTCCCAGAGTGGTTATGTTAATTTAATAACAAAATTTTCTCTAACTAAAACTTCACCTTCCCATTTTCCAGCAGTTTTATCAAAAAAATCAGCAGGATATCCTAATTCTTCTGGTGTTGGTATTGTTTCTTCAGAAGAATTAGTAATAATAATTACTAATTCTTGATTAGCTAATTGTTGGGGAAGTTGTAGAAATAATTTACCTTCTGCATCAACTTTTGATTTAAGTTTTATTTGCATATAATTAACTCTTTAATATCTTTTGTTATTACACTACTAATTTCTCAAAAAATATTTTTTAATCATTCATTGCTTTTAATACTTGCTCGATTTGCTTAGGTGCATATATTTGTTGGAGACTCCAAAGATATATTGCCGTTTTTAGAGATTTTTCCATTCTTCCAAACTTAATTTAGCTTGATGAATTATAATGGCGTGTAATGTGCCAGTCGGAATGTCTTTACTGTGCATTGGCAATACAACCATTCTACCATCGGAATGTTCTAAAACTAAATCACTACCTTTTTGATGGTTTTCTATAAATCCTGCTTTTTTTAATTTGCGTAATGCTTTTTTAGCAGTAATAGCAGATAATTTATCGCTCATGAAACTAACTCAATAATTAAAAATGTTCCAGAATTTTTCTCAATTTTGGGAATAGGTAATCCACGTTTTTCTAATGCTTCTAAATAAGCTAATACTGCCTCGGTAACATTTTTCTCTGCTTCAGTAAAGTCTTTCCCAAAAGAAGAAATATAATTGATTTGGGGTATGGTAGCAATTACCATATTACTATCACTATCAAAGCTGTATTCCACTGGAAACTCTATTCTATCCATGATCATATTACCCTTTGTATCTGCTTTGAATTATAACTTAATAATATCTAAATTATAGTTACTAACCAGAAATTTGTTTCAAGGTTCACTATTCATCGCATTTAATACTCGCTCGATTTGCTTGGGTGCATCAATTTGTTGGGGACTCCAAAGATACATTGCTTTGTGAAAATATTCGTCACTGTTGGCTTTATTTTTCATTTTTTGATAGGTTAATGCTTGTTGAAAGTATGCTTCTGCTAGATCACATTTTGCACCAATTTTTTCTAATATTTCGATTGATTGTTGATGATGAGCAAGGGCTGTTGTAATGTCGTTTTTAATTATGTAAACTTCGGCTTGTAAGCTATGTGCTAAACCAACAAATGGTTTATAAAGATAAATTTTATTTTCATTTTCTTCGTTAAATATTTTGTCAAACTTTTCCTGTGCTTGTTCTATTTTTCCAATATTTTTGTAAGCTAAACCTCCAAATAATAATCTATAAGCTGAACAATGAAAACTAATATTTTGATACTCAATTACACTAGAATCAAAAACTATTTCAAGCAATTTATTAATTAAGTCTATATCAGAACCATCTTTAGAAGATTCAATAAAAGCTAAAACTACGCTGCTTTCTATGTAAAAATTAAATTTATAATTATTTTTATTATCTTTATTGCTGATTTCTAAAACTTTATTCCAATATTTTTCTGCATCATCTAAATTAAATAAATTTAAATAAGAGTAACCAATGGATGCTAATGAAGTAAAATAGTTGTGACTATCATTTATATTCCACAAATCATTAAAAGGTTTTTTACATTTTTTATTAATCAAATTGATTCTTTCATTATATATTTTAATTGCAGAATTTATATTACCTGACCACAATAATATACAACCAATTCCCCGATAATAAGCAATAGATAAATCAGGAATATTATAAGCATTAATATTATCTTTTATCTCTCGTATTCGTTCAATATTTCTTAATAAGCCTAATCTGCGAAAATCAGAAAACAAACTAATTCCACCTTTGAATCTATGCCATTTATTTTTGTCATTTCTTCGATATATAAATAGAATATTTACTATTTTTTCATAGTCTTCAATACTTAAATAATGATAATAAGACTCGAAAGCAGTCAAAGCATCTTTTACAGTATTAACTTCTTTAATACTTTCAGTCCAAAATTCTCCTGCTTGTACATTTACTTTTTCCCAATCTTCACTATTCCTCAATCTTTCTATTGCTTCTTTCCGAATAACTGGATGTAACCAATAATCATCATGATAAAATTCAACTAAACCCCGTTCTTTCAAAACTCTAATAATTCTTTGGTGCTTATTTTCTGCGACATCCCAAAGTAAACAAAATAAACCTTTTTCTGGTACAGTTGGCACATCTTGATAACGATAACATCCCATACGACACAGTAAATTATAAGCATCATGAATATTAATTTCTTGAAGTCGTTTGAATTGTTCTTTAATTAAATTTTCTAATGTCGATTCAATCAGCAAATCTTCCTTATTTTTGAGCCAATATTTTTCTAGATCACGATCATAATCTTGTATAATTGCCTTACTAATAACATTCATTGCTTTTGCATTACCACCAAAAGCATCACGAATTTCTTGTAGAGATTCACTATTTATTATCTTTTGATGATTAAAATACTCTTGCCATGCCGCTAAAGTTAAACCAGGTAGCCCATAAGTTTCAATTTCAATACTTGCTTCATACAATTTTTCACGACTAGTAATTAAAGTAAGGGATTTAAGGCTAGAATCGGTTAAAATTCGCAATAATTCCACATAACTACGATGCTGTTCAATAAACTTTCCAGAAGCATCTAAAGCAGGTTCGAGGTTATCTATTAAAATGCCTATTTCCTCTGTTTGGAGTTTCTGCTTTAATCGGTCTAAAGATACTATAAACTCCCTTCCAGGTTCTTCTCCTAATTGACGCAGCTTTTCCTCTAATAAACTCTCTACAGAGGCAATATCCTTTGTTTCTTTGGCAATAGGAAATTCTATAACTATTTTAAACTTATTTCGGAGATATTTATTGGCAAGGGTCGTTTTTCCGCCACCACCTGGACTTTGAATAAGGATGATTTTCGCACCTTTATTAATGAGGTTGTTAATATGGGTAAATGCACTTTCCCTACCTACGAAATTAGGATCATATTCCTTGTTACAGTTATCTTGCTTGTTACTTAGTCCGACGATTGCTGTTGAAATATTTGGGTAATTGATTGGGGGAGTGGGATGACTAATTTCACCAGCATCTTTTTGACTTGCATACAGAGTTTGTAAATGTTTCCTCAATATATCCTTTTTACCCTTTCCGTCTTTTATTTTAAGATCGTGACATTGCGGCTCGAAATATTTGTATATTTCTGTTAGATGTCCACCTATCGTTTTCTCTTCTACCTCAAGCTTTTCACTGAGTTTCTTAATTGTTTCGCATTCACCAAATATTTCAATAAATGTTTTGTGATATTTGTCGTTTGGTATTTTCTGATTTGCAATTTCTTTTATAAACTCAGTCCAATTCATCAAAATACTCCCCTTAAACCTTTTCAATCAATTCACGAATTTGCTCAATTAACGGTGGTAAATCTTCATTGATTGTTGTCCAAACAATAGGCAGACTGACTCGAAAATATTCATGAATTGCGAGATTTTGTAAAGCACGCATTTCTTGCCAAGGTAGATTGGGGTATATAGGGTATATATCAAGAATATCTGGAAGGAGACTGCGTGCAGCTTCACCAATAACTGCTAAATCATACAAAACCGCTTTGATAGTTTTGGCATCAGCACAAAAAGCCTCAAAGTCCAAACCATCGGCAAAAACTAAAATCTCTTCAGCCTGTTCGAGAATATCCCGTAACCTCTGTTGCAAACTTCTAGAAGACACGTTTTGCCTCAGCTATTACAACATTGTTTAAATAAGGCTTGAGCGAGTCCGGCGTACCTAAATCGATCGCACAACCTAACAATTTTTCCAGATAAATTTGTAGCCGCGCAAAAGTAAACATACCGACGGGTTTAGAAAATTCAACCAATAAGTCTATATCACTACTAGGCGTAGCTTCATTTCGTGCCACTGAACCAAACAAAAATAGTGATGCAACGTGAAAAGCCCGAATCGCGTCATGCTGAGGACGCAAGATGGCTATGACTTCTTCACACCGCAAAATTGATGAAGTAATAACAGGTGATTCAGTTGAAAGTCTCACAATACAGTTGCTAATTCTTTTGATCGAATTATACAACCTAGTGCTTGGCTGCGATCGCTAATTTACCGTTTATTTTAGGGCAATCTCAGGGCAATTTGAGGGAATCCCAGGCAAAATTAAAATTCTCTCAGTACAAATATAGGGAATACGTGGGTGTACGTCAATTAAGACCAGTGTTTTAATCAATGTATTGCAAAACACAAGCCAGTGTTGAGTGATAAATCAAAGTTGTTAAGGCCATGCTTGCGGCGAGCGAAGCTATCGCGCCAAGACAAAAAACAACTAACTCGATAATGGAGAAACATCTATCATGCTTAAAATTGCACAGCAGGTTTTCATAGGAACGGTTGCAACATCTACAATTCTTCTTAATTTACAACTCAGTTCTCAAGCACGACCTATTCGTGAAGGTAATCGCTACTGGGAATTTAGTTGGCAAGAAGTTAGCTCTGTGATGAGTCAATATGGACTTAGTCGGTATTCAACTGAATTGAATCGTCGGTGCAACGAAGGTCATCGTACTCAAAATAAGCCTTGGTGGGCAAGAGGCCGTTTTCAGTCTGATAATGGTCGTTTTTTTTGCACTTTCTAGTTATTACTAACTAGGTAACTGAATTCAACTTAAATTTTAAGCGATTGCTTCTTCACGCCTTGGTAAAGGAGCGATCGCTCTTTCTATATTAAGGCTTTACTCATGCGCCTAAAATACATTGTCAGTCTAACCACAATAGTCGCCATAATTACCCACCCGGTGAGCTTTGCAATGGCTCAAGAATCCACAGAAACTCAACCTAGTTTATCAGAAACA
>JANMGZ010000426.1:0-5276 GCA_031374905.1 Dolichospermum sp. OTE_70_metabat_362_sub | reverse complement strand
TTCACATCAAGGATAAAGAAGAACCCGAATCGTTTGAAGCATTCAAAAACAATGTGGATATTCGCCTTATAGAATCACAACGCTTACTAAACTTATTTCCTAATCATCGTTTCAAATCAGATGATATAACACCTTCAATATTACCAACTGTATCTGCATATTCTTATGAACTTGCTACCCGGATGCAGGATAAATTTAAAGAATATGGAACAATATCTCAATCTCTTGATAGAACTTTTCCCATGAGGGTAGTAAAACAACAGTCATCATCAGATATAACAAATGAACAACTACGTAATCAACTTAATGAACTTGAAGAAACTCGTTCTCGTCTTATAGAGGTAGGTCTTTTAGATCAAGATGAAGACTCGGAGTTTCAAATCCAGCCTCAAGACATAGATGAAAGTACCAAAAATGCTTTGTCTGTATATATTGAAGATGTAGAAAAAAAGCTAAATGTTTTTACCGAAATAGCGACTAAAATTAATTTATTGAAGAGGATTATTAATAATAAATTTTTCTATAAAGAGATAAATTTTAGTAAAGAAAAGGGATTCATTTTTACAACACTTTATAATTCCTCATTGTCTGAGTTAAAAACTTTATCACCAACAGATTTATCATCAGGTGAACAACATGAATTAGTGCTTTTATATGAACTATTATTCAAAGTTGAACCTAATTCCTTAGTTTTGATTGATGAGCCTGAATTATCTCTTCATGTAGGCTGGCAAGTGCAGTTTTTGAAGGATTTGCAAGAAATTACAAAGCTTACTGATTTAGATATTCTCATAGCTACTCATTCACCAGATATTATACAAGATCGCTGGGATTTAACGGTTGAATTGAAAGGTCCGGTAAAATGAGAGAATTTTTAACCGTTGACCGTGTTGCCAACAAAATTCGACAATTAAGAGAAACTTATTCAGGCTCTTTTTTATTAGTTGAAGGAAGTTCTGACAAAGTTTTTTATGAACGATTTGTTGATAAATTAGCTTGTCACTTAGAAATTACTGCGGGAAAACCATCTAGTAAGCAGTGTGCTATTGAAATTTTAGCAATTCTAGAAAAATCAAATTTTCAGGGAGTTCTAGCAATTGTTGATGCAGATTTTGATCGTCTGCACAATACACCGGATACAAGTCCTAATCTACTTCGCACCGATACTCATGATTTGGAAACTTTGTTAATACAATCACCTGCTTTAGAAAAGGTAGTTAGTGAATTTGGTTCTGAAGAAAAAATTACCCAGTTGAATCAAGATATTAGGGAAGTATTAATTTTAGTTGGTGTTGCAGTTGGTTATTTACGTTATATTTCTGAATCTGATGGATTGAATCTTACTTTTGAAGGTATTACATTTAGCAAGTTTATTGACGAGAAAACCTGGCAATTTAATGAACTAAAACTGATTCAAGAAATCAAGAATAAATCCCAAGCTTTTTATTTGAAAGATGAGGAAATTCAACAACGGTTAAACAGCGAGAAAAACAATAATTATGATCCTTGGCAAGTTTGTTGTGGTCATGATTTGGTAGAAATACTATCACTTGGTTTACGAAAAGCTATTGGAACTAATAAAACGGCTGATATTGAACCAAATAGTCTTGAGCGCAATTTACGACTTGCTTATGAAGTAGCTTACTTTTGCAAAACTCAGCTATATTCGGAAATTCTTCTATGGGAAACCAAAAATCAACCATTTAAAGTTTTACAAAATGACGGATAACTTTAACCAATTCATTTTATCACCCTAAAAGTAAGATTTATTCTCGGCATTACCGACTTAGCCGTTTTAGGGATTTGATGTTGCCAACATTCCTGGGTTTTACCTTTCATCATTAACAGGCTACCATGAGTTAAATTTAATTCCACTTTTGCCAATTCTTTATTAAATCTATGTCGAAGTTGGAACTTTCTTACACCTCCAAAACTCACAGAAGCAATAATTGGATCTTTCCCTAATTCTGGTTCATCATCAGAATGCCATGCAACACTGTCTTTACCATCACGATAAAAATTAATCAACACACTATTAAAAGATATTTTAGCTATTTCTTCGATTCTCTTCTTAATAGTCAATAAAACAGGTGTCCAAGGTAAAGGATTCATTGTAATATTTGAATATGTATAAGATTTACCAGAATCCCCATACCATGCAGTCAATCGGGGTATATTTATCTCCTTACCATAAAATTTTATCTTATCCTGTCGCCAATTAATTTCAGTCAATAATTTTTGAAATATTAAATCACTTTCTTTATCTGAAAAATAGCTAAGATAAAGGGTAAGTTCTGCGTCAGGAATAGAAAATTGCTCTATTTGCAAATTTGAGGTAATTTCCGATTGCTGGAAAAGATTTAAATTTAGTTGAGTATCGGTATTGTATTTCATTAAACAAACACTTCAAAATATAAAAAAATCATAAAATTATATGGATGATTTAGACTTGGGTTGACGAATAGGAATTTGAATCACAAACTCTGTTCCTTTTCCAAGAGAAGAAATACATTTTAATGTACCATTGTGTTTTTCATTAATAATTTGATAGCTGGTAGATAAACCTAATCCTATCCCTTTACCTACAGGTTTTGTCGTGTAGAAATGATCAAATATTTTTTCTTGTATTTCTGTGGACATTCCTAAACCATTGTCAGCGATGCGGATAGTGATATACTCAGAATTAAATAATTGAGTAGAAATATAAATTTTAGGTTCGGAAATTGGTAATGTAGAGGTTGTAATTCCGATTCCCTCTAAAGCATCTATAGCATTAATTAAAATATTCATAAATACTTGATTTAGTTGTCCTGAAAAACACTCAATTAATGGCAAATCACCATATTCCTTAATAACTTCAATTCTGGAAATATGGGGTTGAGTATACAGCCGATGTTCCAAAAGCATCAATGCACTATTAATGCCTTCATGAATATTAGTAGCTTTTAGTTTAGCTTGATCAAGATGGGAAAATGTTCGCAAAGAATCAACAATTTGCTGAATACGTTCCGTGCCAATTCTCATAGAAGAAATTAGGTTTGGTAAATCTTCCTGTAAAAAATCCAGATCAATAACTTTGGCTTGTTCAGCAATTTCATTAACTGGATGTGGATAATTAACTTGATAAAGTTTTAGTACATTTAATAAATCTTGACTATGTCTATCAGCATGAATAAGATTGCCAGAAATAAAATTTAAAGGATTATTAATTTCATGAGCAATCCCTGCTACTAATTGACCTAAAGAAGACATTTTTTCACTTTGGATTAGTTGAGATTGAGTATGTTGTAATTTTTTTAAAGTTTCTTCTAATTCTAATGTTTGTTGTCTAAGTTGAGCTTCTGATTCTCGCAATTCTTCCTCGGCTCGATGACGATCAGTAATATCACGACTGACACCTAGCATAGCAAAAATTTCTCCTTTACTATTACGTAAAGGGATTTTTTGTGTATCTAGAATATATAAATTGCCATCGCTATCTGGTGCAGGATCATAAGGATTATAAATGGTTTCACCAGAAAGAACCTGTTGATCATCTACGCGAAATCCACGAATATTTTTTTCGGAATTACCAAATATTATCTCTTCGGAAATACCTAGTTCCACATCATCTTTACCAATCATTTCTTCTATAGTTGTACCAAGTGAATGAGCTACAGTATTATTAACCAGAAGATAACGATAGTTGCGATCTTTGACAAATATCCAATCAAGGGTTTTTTCAATGATCATTTTAAATAGTGAAGATTGTTCTTGTGTTTCTTCTAAAACTCCTTCTAATACCGTCTTGGCTTGTTTGCATTCTTTAAGCTCTTGTTGTAATTGATGATGATGTTCTAATGCTTTTTCAATTTCAACAACACGTTGACGTAAAAATGCAATTTCTTCATCTGGAGATTGATTGGACATAAAACAGTAATATATATTTATTTTTAATATTTAAACTCTATCATGACAACAAAAAAAACTTTCGTCCCTGTGGCTTTAACAATTGCCGGTTCGGATAGTGGTGGAGGTGCAGGAATTCAAACCGATTTACGTACTTTTGCTTTCCACTGCGTTCACGGAACAAGTGCTATTACCTGCATTACAGCCCAAAATACTGTGGGAGTTACACGGGTTGATGGTATGGCAGCAGAGGCTGTTGTCGCTCAAATTCAGGCGGTTGTGGAGGATATTGGTATACAAGCTGCAAAAACAGGAATGTTACTCAATCAAGAAATTATCTTAGCTGTAGCCCAGCAAATAGCAGCTTACAAAATTGAGAATTTAGTAGTTGATCCTGTCATGGTATCACGCACAGGAGCGCAATTAATAGATGATGATGCAGTGCAAACCCTGCGAAATAATCTAATTCCCTTAGCGACTATTATTACACCAAATCGCTATGAAGCGGAAATTTTAAGCGGGTTAGAAATTGTTTCTTTAGCAGATATGCAAGCAGCAGCGGCAATTATCCACAGGGATTTAGGGGTAAAAACTGTTTTAGTCAAAGGTGGAGGAATGTCTGGGACTTTGCGGGGTGTTGATGTTTGGTTTGATGGGGAAAAATTAGAGATTTTGACAACGAAACAAATCGAGACAAAAAATACTCATGGTACAGGTTGTACCTTATCAGCCGCTATTGCTGCTAACCTAGCTTTAGGTAAAGACTTATGGACAGCAGTACAAACCGCAAAAGAGTATGTTACAAATGCTCTTATCTATTCTCTGGATATTGGCAAAGGACAAGGGCCCGTAGGACACTTTTTTCCATTATTGAAAAAATAGATCCATTTTGTCAAAAAGTTGTATTAATTACATATAATTAGCTCATATACTGATATTTTTAAGTATTTAACCCCAGGAATACTCATAAAATAGGTAACTTCCAATCTTTGCCTTTTGTGCATTTTTTCATTATTCTTGGGCATAATTTCCTAAATAACTATATTCTGCTCCCAAATTATCCTTACTCTAATTAACGTATTTTGATACTAAAATATCCATGACTACAACTACAGGATCTAACTATAGTCAACCACATAAAAGTTATCCTCCCACTGTTCCCCTTTGCGTTTATCAGGAGTTGACAGTGGAGTTACAAGCAGTACAATCTAAACTGGATGCAGTTACAAGCCATAATCAGAAATTATCCCAGGAAAATTACCAACTGCGTCAAGAAATAACTAAGGTTATTGAGTCTTGCTTAGAACTACAAAAGTTAGTTGGTACTTCAGCGCCTTCTGCCGCAGTTCGTCCTCATAACGAGGTTCAATATCAACCGCAACCGCAAT
>JANMGZ010000110.1:0-2817 GCA_031374905.1 Dolichospermum sp. OTE_70_metabat_362_sub | reverse complement strand
GCTTTTGTCCCCCCGAAAGATCACAGGGATAATAATTAATTCTATCTCCTAATTTCACAGTCTGGAGCATTGTTTCTGACTGGATATAAGATTCCCGTTGAGAAATATTAGATTGTAATTCTAAAGACATTTGGACGTTTTGTTTAGCTGTTAAGAAATCTAGTAAATTATGAGCTTGAAAAATATAGCCAATTTGCCGACGGACTTGGACTAATTCTTCATTACTAGCGTTTAATAATTCCTGTTCATTAAATTTTAAACTTCCGTATTGCACAGAACGCAAACCACCAATTAATGTTAATAAAGTAGTTTTTCCTGAACCAGATGGTCCAGTCATAATCACAATTTCTCCAGCTTTGATAGTTAAATTAATATCAAACAAAGTTTGAGTTCGTAATTTACTATGACCAAAGTAATGATTAAGATTTGTGATTTCCAAAATATTAGTAGAAGGTAAATATTGCATTATTAGTCAATTAAAAATTTCGGCTGGATCTACTTTACGCAATTTATTAGTAGAAAAGAAACCAGAAGTTAAACACATAAAAATCACAGAAGTAAATACTAATAATCCCTTGCTTACATCCATTATTATGGGTAATTTAGTTGCATCTTTAGCAATATCATATAGTCCTAAAGAGATAGCAAAACCGGGAATATAACCCAAGACAGCTAAAATCACAGCTTGTTGAAAAACAACATTTAAAAGATATTTATTTCTAAATCCCATGGCTTTGAGTGTAGCAAATTGGACAAAATGAGTTGATATATTACTATAAATAATTTGATAAACAACGATTACACCAACAACAAAACCCATCATTACCATTAAATTAAATACAAATCCAATTGGTGTCCTTACTGTCCAATAATTTTTTTCAAAATCAATAAATTCTTGGCGTGTCATCACTGTGACATCCTGCGGTAATATCTTAGATAAAGTTGCTAGAATTGTTTGTGGATTAACATTAGGTTGGAGGTGAATTGAGCCTATATCTATTTCATTTACACTGCGTTCTGGAAAAATTTTCAGAAAAGTAGAAGAACTAACAATTAAATTACCATCTACACCAAAAGAAGGACCAAGAGTAAATAAACCGCTAACTTTAACTTTGTAACCAATAGTCCCTAAATAACTAAATATTTCCATACTCATAGGTTTATTTTTTTGAAAATATTCAGCAATTGGTCCAAATTCTGGACGTGCAGCCCTGTCAAAAAATACTTGATCAGGAATTTTGAGTAATTTAAAATCCTGTTCAACTTCAGGTAATTTAAAAATAGATTTTACTGGATCAAATCCCAGGACATAAATCGGATATTTGCGACCATTTATGGGATTTTTGAGTTTAGCAAATTGTACATATAAAGGTTCAACTGATTTTATGCTATTAAAACCTAATGTCTGATATAAACGGCTGCGAGGAAAGCTTTGAGTAGAAGTCAAAGATTTATACTGAGAGCTAATTAAAAACAAATCACCTTGAAGATGTTTATGTACTTGAGTAGCACTAGCATAAAGAGCATCTTGAAACCCAAGTTGCATAAACATCAAAACAGAAATAAAAGCAATACCAGCTAATGCCACAAAAAAACGCATTTTTTGTTTTATTAATTGTAGCCAAGCTAAAGGTATATTTAAAATCATATTTTTGCTCCTCTACTCTATACAAATATTTGATGTTTTAAATACACCTTGTTAATTATTTAAATCATAGCTCAGACATTTTTATATCTGAATAAGTGCCTGTACCTGCAAATTTGTTAAACTAGAAATTCGTTGATTATCTGCTGATTTATCAATGCGAATTTTCACATCAACTATTTTATTATCTGTATCTGAACCGGGATTAGTATTAAAGATATTCTGTCTACCAACTTGCAAACCAATATCCGTAACTGTCCCTTTTAATTTCTCTGTAAAAGCTTCACCTGTGATAGTTACTGATTGACCTAAACGCACTTTTTTAATGTCAGTTTCGTAAACTTCCGCAACTACATACATTTGTTGAGTTTGCCCTAATTCTACTATGCCTTGATTACCAATTATTTCTCCTGGCCAAGTATTAATTTTTAGAACTTGACCATTAATAGGTGAATGGATAAAACTTAAATTTAGCTCAGCTTGAGCTTGTTGAACAGATGCTATAGCACTTTTTACATTTGCTTGAGCTAGTTGCACATCTGTAGGACGGATTTCTACAATACTATTAAGTCTAGCTTGAGATTCAGTTAATTGTTTTTGCAAAGTTTCTATAGTCCGTTTCAGATTAGCATTAGCTTCATTGAGTTGTTCTTTAACAATATCCCTGCGTAATCTTTTAGTATCTGCATCAGAAGCAGAAATAGCACCATCTTGATATAATTTTTGATAGCGTTGATTTTCTATTTCTGAATTTTTTAGTTCAGCTTCTAAACGAGAAATTGTGGCTTTCTGAGTAGAAACTGATCCTCGTAAATCAGCCTCTAAACGGGAAATTGTGGCTTTTTGAGCATAAATATCACCTCCTTTTGCCCCAGCTTCTACTTGTTGAAGATTCGCTTGACTAACTTCTACTTGTCGTTTTGCTTTTTCTAAGGCTGCAAGATTAGGAATGTAATTGTCAAGAATTGCTACTACTTGTCCTTGACGAATTTTATCTCCTTTTTTGACTAGGAGTTGATTAACTCTTATCCCTGTTTGAGAATTATGGTCTGTAAGTCGTATGTATTCTCCTTGGGGTTATAAACGTCCTAAAGCAGCAACAGCGGTAATTGTATGTGGTGTATTGCGGTTATTAGAAGATATGGGAGGAGATGATTTAGAGGTTTTCTGAA
>JANMGZ010000196.1:0-2556 GCA_031374905.1 Dolichospermum sp. OTE_70_metabat_362_sub | reverse complement strand
TTCATAAGACCTTGCGGTATGCGGGAAACTCATTCCCTTTAGGGCTGAGAGGGAAGCGACACGGGCGGTAATAAAGGCTTTGAATCTTAAATTTTAGTCAGGTTTTTTGATTGGAAACCTGAAAAACCAACTCCCATTTCTGGGGTGATGTTAGCTTCGACCTGTTATAAGAGCTTGTTATACTTGCAACACTGTTTCAGTGACCTTAAAACTGTTTAATTGCAAATGACAGAGCAGGGAACTAGCTTCGCATTCCGGGGTGTCGTGACTCAAATAACGGCTACCTATTTCTAGGTGGTCTGGTCAGTACAGCTTGTTTGATTTCTCTTGCAAGTTCAGTCCCTTTAGGGCTGGGTTACTGACCATAGTCTCTAAAAAGATTCAACCGCTATTATAGCTTGACCCCATGCAATAATAAATTTTATCACTCCGCCCCAATTACCCAACAAGCGGTAAAATTAACATCCAACCCCAATTGCACCCCTTGATATGTATTGCGACTACCTGGTACAAATCCTCACCGCCCGCGTCTATGATGTAGCCCAAGAAACACCACTAGAATATGCCCCTGTTCTCTCTCACCGCATTAATAACAAACTCCTCCTCAAACGGGAAGATATGCAATCAGTCTTCTCCTTCAAGCTGCGGGGCGCATATAACAAAATGGTCAATCTCACCCCAGACCTACTTAAACAGGGTGTCATAGCGGCTTCTGCGGGGAATCATGCCCAAGGTGTAGCTTTAGCCGCTAGTCGCTTGGGAACAAAAGCTATCATCGTTATGCCAGTGATTACGCCCCAGGTAAAAATAAATGCAGTCAAAGCCCGGGGCGGAGAAGTTGTATTACATGGCAATAACTATGATGATGCTTACGCCTACGCCCGGCAACTGGAAGCAGAAAAAGGGTTAACCTTTATACATCCCTTTGATGATCCGGAAGTGATTGCTGGCCAGGGAACAATCGGTATGGAAATCCTCCGCCAATATCAGCAACCTATTCATGCCATCTTTGTAGCTATTGGTGGTGGTGGCTTGATTTCCGGTATTGCGGCTTATGTTAAACGGTTGCGTCCCGATATTAAAATTATTGGTGTTGAACCCGTAGACGCTAACGCCATGTATCAATCATTGCAAGCTGGCGAGAGAGTGCGGTTGTCTCAGGTAGGTTTATTTGCGGACGGGGTAGCGGTGCGGGAAGTAGGAGAAGAAACCTTCCGGCTATGTCAACAATATGTAGATGAAATTATTTTAGTGGATACAGATGCCACCTGTGCGGCAATTAAAGACGTGTTTGAGGATACTCGTTCTATTTTAGAACCTGCGGGGGCATTAGCGATCGCTGGCGCAAAACTCTACGCAGAACGAGAACAAATTCAAAATCAAACCCTCATCGCCGTTGCTTGCGGTGCTAATATGAATTTTGATCGCTTGCGTTTTGTGGCAGAAAGAGCAGAATTTGGGGAACGTCGAGAAGCCATCTTTGCTGTCAGAATTCCCGAAGAAAGAGGCAGTTTAAGAAAGTTTTGTGACTGTATTGGTAAACGCAACCTGACAGAATTTAACTATCGCATTGCTAACGCAAAAGAAGCTCATATTTTTGTAGGTGTGCAAATAGAAAACCGTGCCGACGCTGCGAAAATGGTGGAAAATTTTGAATCTCACGGTTTAAAAACCATAGATTTAACAGATGATGAATTAACAAAACTGCATTTACGTCACATGGTAGGAGGACATTCTCCCCTTGCAGAAAATGAACTCCTTTATCGCTTTGAATTTCCTGAACGTCCCGGTGCTTTAATGCAATTTGTAACTTCCATGTCTCCAGATTGGAATATTAGCTTATTTCATTATCGCAATAATGGCGCAGATTATGGACGAATTGTGGTAGGAATGCAAGTTCCCCCCCATGAAACAGCAGAATGGCAATCATTTTTAGATAATCTTGGTTATCACTATTGGCATGAAAGTGATAATCCTGCATATAAGTTATTTTTAGGATGATTACAGCTATTTTTAAGTAAATGAACCACATCTTAATTTTTGTTTCGCGCAGAGGCGCAAAGGAAGAAATATATTAATTTAAGCTGTGGTTTAAATATGTGAAAATTGCTGTAATTTTGGTTTTATTGGGATTATGCCAATTTACTTTTTTAACGTTGGGATAGTTCCAAAAAACTAATTGTTTGCGGACTAGAACTAGATGAACTCTCCCAATAATCTACTTTATTAACTTTAACTTTCAGTAATGCAAGATTTGGTTCATTTATTCCTTTTGGAAACCAAGTTTGTAATTTGTGTTGCCATTTTCCTTGCAGTTGATTACGATCTCTTGTTAGTTGGGCTGTTCCTAATATGGAAACATATCGTTGTTGATTAGATTCAGAAAAACTAATATTCACTTGTTGATGATGTTCGATGTCTACGACTTTATGAGAATTATCTAAGGTGAAAAACCAAAGTGTAGCATCATTGTCAATTTCATTGCAAATTGACATCGGACGACTATGTAAAGTTCCATCATCATCAACTGTGGTTAACATCCCACATTCAAAACCT
>JANMGZ010000362.1:0-2220 GCA_031374905.1 Dolichospermum sp. OTE_70_metabat_362_sub | reverse complement strand
ATCGCTCATTTATCGGCATGGGATATTATGACTGTATTACCCCTACCGTCATTCAACGCAACATCTTAGAAAATCCTGGTTGGTATACAGCATACACCCCTTATCAGCCAGAAATTGCCCAAGGACGTTTGGAAGCGTTGTTAAATTTCCAAACCATGATTATTGACTGATAAGGGGTGTAAGCTGTATACCAACCGGGATTTTCTAAGATGTTGCGTTGAATAACTGCTGGGGTAATACAGTCATAATATCCCATGCCGATAAATGAGCGATAAACCTGATTTTTATCAGCTATTTGCTTTAATTTTGCCAATGCTGCATATTCGCTTTGTGCTGGTGGTAGATTTAGGGTTTGATGAAAGCGAATTGCTTGTGGTACTGTTTTATCAATTAGGTCATCAAGGCTGGAAAGACCTAATGTATCAAGCATTTGCTTGACATCATCAGGGTTTGGTCCAATGTGTCTTTGTCTAAAGTTGTTCAATGTGCTGGGTTGAATGCGTGGGGGATTAGCTACCACAAATCTTTCTCCAAAGGTTTCTGTATTAATATATTGTAATAATCACTTTTGGATATTAGGGTTTTTTCTATATTTTGATTTTTTTCTCGCAGAGACGCAGAGGCACAGAGGGAGGAATGTTGAGATTAATCTAAAATCTACGCATTGGTTGAATTTATTGATTGGTAATGTTTCCATTTTTGTTGTAGTCGCTTTCTTTTTTCGGGTGTTAAGGTATGGAAACAGTGAGGACAGGAAATATTTTTTTCATATTCTGGTGAAGTTTTATCTGCTTCGGAAACGGGATATCCACAACAAAAGCATAATTCCTGATTTCCTGTTTCTAAGTCATGACTAACTGTGACTCTTTGATCAAAAATAAAACATTCTCCTGCCCATAAACTTTCTTCTGGGGGAATTTCTTCTAAATATTTAAGAATGCCTCCTTGGAGGTGATAAACTTCTTCAAAACCTTGAGATAGTAAATAGGAAGAAGCTTTTTCACAGCGAATACCTCCAGTACAAAACATTGCTACTTTTTTATGTTTACTGGAATCAAGATGCTGTTTTACATATTCGGGAAAGTCTCTAAATATTTGCGTTTGCGGATTTTCTGCACCTTTAAAAGTCCCAATTGTGACTTCATAATCATTGCGGGTATCAATGACTTTCACTTCTGGGTTGGAAATTAAATCATTCCAATCTTCAGGTTTTACATAAGTTCCTACTTTTTCCGCAGGGTTCACTTCTGGTAATCCCAAAGTCACAATTTCTGGCTTTAACCGAATTTTCAACCGCTCAAATGGAGGAATGTCTGTGTAAGATTCTTTATGTTCTATATCTGCAAACCGCGAATCAGTGCGAAGAAAGTCTAAAACTGTGTCAATTTGCTGACGAGAACCAGCAATTGTACCGTTAATTCCTTCCTGTGCTAATAAAATAGTTCCTTTTATTCCTTCTAACTCACAAAAGGATAATAAAGCTGCTTGCAGTTCGCTACAATCAGGTAAACTCACAAATTTATATAATGCAGCAACAACTGTCTGATTTTCTTGGTTCATGGTCTTGTAAAATTAACCCTTTTTACATAAAAAACAGATTTGGGGGTTTGGCTCAGTTGGTAGGGCGCCTGCTTTGCAAGCAGGATGTCAGCGGTTCGAGTCCGCTAACCTCCATTGATTATACATAAAGAAAACAGATAAATTCCTTTGCGTCTTTGCTCCTTAGCGTCTCTGCGCGTTCGCGCAGCGTGCCGTAGGCATAACATAATTCATTTATTCATGTTTAAATACTAAGGAAAGGTTATTTGCTGGCATGGGGTAAGTTTGATGTAATTTCAGATTTTGGGCTTCAGCAGCTTTAACTACATCTTCTAGGTTACGCACTCCCCAATCTGAATTTTGTGCTTGTAAAGACTCATCAAAATCAGCGTTGCTGGGTGCGGTATGTTCTCCATTTTGTTTGTAGGGACCATATAAGTAAAGTATACCATCAGGAGGCAGAATCCGCGCAGCCCCTGCCATTAGTCCTAAACAGGTTGACCAAGGGGAAATATGAATCATGTTAATATTGACAATAGCAGAAATAGGAGGCTCTGGTGACGGCTGTGTTTCTACAGGCCATATTGCTGCACTAGCATCTAAATCTAAGGGTGGTTGAATAGCTTCACAGGGGAAAAATTCAGTCCATGCGCTAATACTAGCACGCAGTTCTGGGTTAGG
>JANMGZ010000339.1:0-6380 GCA_031374905.1 Dolichospermum sp. OTE_70_metabat_362_sub | reverse complement strand
GCTTCTATTCTCAATAAAGTTTTTGATTTAGCACCACCAGTATTAATTGGGATTGCGGTAGATGTGGTAGTTAAGCAACAAGATTCTATCATTGCCCGATTAGGCGTAAAAGATATTTATGGGCAATTTCTGATTCTATCCTTGTTGACGGTGATTACTTGGGTATTAGAGTCATTGTTTGAATATGCCCTTAAATTACTATGGCGCAATTTGGGACAGAATATTCAGCATAATTTACGACTGGACGCATATAAACATTTACAAGAACTAGAATTAGCTTATTTTGAAGAACGCAGCACGGGTGGTTTAATGTCTATCTTGAGTGATGATATTAACCAATTAGAGCGATTTTTAGATGTGGGCGCAAACGATATTATCCAAGTAACTACTACTATTATTATTGTTGGGACTGCGTTTTTTATTTTAGCACCTAGTGTGGCTGGGATGGCAATTTTGCCGATGCCATTTATTCTTGTTGGTTCGGTAGTTTTTCAGAAATTTCTAGCTCCTCGTTATGCGGAAGTTAGGGAAAAGGTAGGTTTATTAAATGGGAGACTATCTAATAATTTGAGTGGAATTACCACTATTAAAAGTTTTACAGCCGAAGCTTATGAAGCGGCGCGGGTAGAATCAGAAAGTAATGCTTATCGTCAAAGTAATGCTAAGGCAATTGCTTTATCTGCGGGTTATATTCCCATTATTCGGATGTTTATTTTAATCGCTTTTACTATATTGCTATTATTTGGCGGTATGGCAGCCGTAGAAGGCAAACTAGCGATAGGTGCTTATAGTTCTTTGGTGTTTTTGGTTCAGCTTTTGTTGTGGCCATTAACCAGATTAGGAGATACTTTTGATTTATATCAAAGGGCAATGGCTTCTACTAATCGAGTGATGGATTTGTTAGATACTCCCATGGCAATTCATCCGGGAAATATTGATTTACCTGTAGATATGATTCGCGGAGCTTTAGAATTCCAAAATGTGAGCTTTGCTTATCAAAATAGAACTCCAATTATTCAGAATTTATCTTTGAAAATTCCAGCGGGACATACAATTGCGATTGTGGGTTCAACAGGTTCAGGAAAAAGCACTTTAGTTAAACTATTGCTGCGATTTTATGAAGTGCAAAGTGGGAAAATTACTCTGGATGGAATTGATTTACAACAATTAAATTTGCGAGATTTACGCCGCTGTATTGGTTTGGTTAGTCAGGATGTCTTTTTATTTCATGGTACAGTGGGAGAAAATATTGCCTATGGGACTTTTACCGCTACCGATGAAAACATCATCATGGCGGCGAAAATAGCCGAGGCTCATGATTTTATTATGAGTTTGCCCCAAGGTTATGAGACAATTGTAGGGGAACGGGGGCAAAAGTTATCTGGAGGACAAAGACAACGGATTGCAATTGCTCGCGCAGTCTTAAAAGATCCACCAATTTTGATCTTAGATGAAGCTACTTCAGCGGTAGACAATGAAACAGAAGCTGCAATTCAACGTTCTTTAGAACGAATTACAGTAAATCGTACCACAATAGCGATCGCTCACCGTCTTTCCACAATTCGTAATGCTGATTGCATTTATGTCATGGAATATGGCAAATTAGTCGAAGCCGGAACTCACGAACAACTGTTAGAAAAAAATGGCGTTTACACAAGTCTCTGGCGTGTGCAATCTGGGTTAAAATAGAAAAAATAAAATTACAAATTAATTATCATGTTTAGTATTCCCCAACCCGAAACAGCAGAGAATAAATGGCGTGGACAGTTAGATAGATTTGTCAAAGACAATCAACCAGAACTAGCCGCACTTTTTTGGGGATTGTGGTTAGAAAATGGCAATAGCCAGGGAACTATTGGGATTGATTTACAACCAACTCCCCATTTTGTCTATTGTCCCCAAGCCGAAATAGAAAAATTAAATGAGCGAGTTGAAAATCGTCTCCAAGAAATTTTAGGAATTATTGATAATAACAAACCCGAAACAGAAGTAGTGATAATTGGAATTGGGAAAGGGGAAATTAAGTTAATTCAATTTGCACCTAAATCATCACCAGAAACTTGTTTTCAGGAACTTGGAAAAAATGTAGATGGGTTATTGGATTTACTAGAACAGCGATTAGTTAAGCAAATTAGTATTAATTAAATTTATCCAAGTTCATAGTGAATTTTGGAAAATCAAAGTTTTCACTACAAACCTGATTACCACAACTTTATGAGTTGTTTACTTTCC
The DNA here is from genome assembly GCA_031374905.1 of Dolichospermum sp. OTE_70_metabat_362_sub. Lineage (GTDB taxonomy): Bacteria > Cyanobacteriota > Cyanobacteriia > Cyanobacteriales > Nostocaceae > Dolichospermum. The sequence continues at coordinate 4,148 of JANMGZ010000339.1, read as the reverse complement.
CAGAAGGGATTTCCTCAATTTATGAAAAATTGTTGTTCTGTTGAATACAAGACTTCTAGATGACGGAAAATCAATCACTTTCACTGACAAAAAGCTAAAGAATGTGAATTAAATAAAGTACAACTCTTAATTTATGTAATTTATTGTTGGGTTACGCAGTCGCTTCACCCAACCGACAAAGAATTGTAAGTTAATAAATCCACGTTCCTAAGTCAATAAATAACCCATCTTGGTATCAGTTTCGTGCTTGGATTGAATACTTTGAAAAAATATTTAAACGAGTTGCGGTTGCGGTGAATTTTTGACATGAAAGTAGCACTTTATGCTAGGGTGGAACCTGAGTCTAAACCCCAATTTTGTTTAAGCATTTCTTGGTACGTTGCTTCACGGACAACCATTTGTTCATAAAGCTTAACTAAAAAATCTTGAGCTTGTTCGTGGCTCATGTGTTGGACTTGTGTAGCAAAGGAGCGAATGCTAAATTGCTGTTCCAAGGACAGTTCAGTTCGTTGATTCATAATGAACTCCAAAATAAACAACGTGTAAAATGGAAATTGATAACAGAATTAGGGAGTTGGAAGTCATAAGTGATAGCAGGAGTTAGAAATCATGAGTAAAGCCCTTTTGTGGTATGAGTTTCCTCCGGTAAGTGGGAACGAACAATTAATGTCCTAACCTGCTTTTGTTTATGAACTTAGAGTCTTGACTTCATTAGTTTACAATCTGCTTAATCACGTAAAATTACTAAGAAGTAGTTTTTGGGCTAGACTTTGCCTGATATTTGTTTCTTTATATTAAGAAAGATAACAAGTATTTGACAATTTGCCCATCTTTTTAGATTTATTTTTTGGGGTATGTATTTGCAGTGAGTTTACTAGTATAGAAAGGTACTGCTTTAAAAGCGGGCTTGTCCAAATTGGGATAATTTAATTTTGGTTAAGATTCTTTTAGTTGCAGTAGTTATGGATGACTTGACATTCAGGAGTCAGAGACTGAGAAATCAAGAGGAGGATAAATTTGCTGCTTGGTTTTTATTTGGATTCTCTGATTTAGTGACCACTTATTTGATGTTTATTTAAGACAGACTACAAAGTGCAATATGTCAATGGTAGAAATTATAGAAATTTAAGCTCCTGTGATAGTTTTTGGAGATTAAAAATATTTTTATCAAATTGTTTATAGAAAAAATGCTCAATTTGAACAAATTGTTCAGTAGAGTTTGCTAAAAAAGTGGAAAAATGCAAGATAACTATGTATCTGCTTCTTAATCCACCTGAGTTTGATGTAAGAGAATAAGCTAGAAGTGTTGATTAGAAAGAGTTTCAGGATTAAATAAGTTTTTACTAATTGTCAATAAATGCAAATTATTGACAATTAGTTAGGAATAAATTAAGACAAATTGTCATGAAAGCGGTGAAATGCAAGCTAACTCAAGTATTGAAGTAGAGTTAAATTTAAGATTTGCTTGAAAGCTAACCATATAAAAGCCGGGATAGTTGTCATATATCTACTAAATAATCTGAATGGTTCTTGAATCAGACGATATAACCACTCCCCACCTAAATGACGTATCCAATAGGGCGCTCTTTTATGACTCTGAGCAAAAACAGGAAATGCTCCCCCCAGACCAATCATGACAGCCTGAATTTTGTCTTTATGTTCATTCATCCAAAACTCTTGTTTTGGACATCCTAAAGCCACTAAAACTATTCCTGCACCACTATCATGAATTTTTTTAATAATAGCTTCATCCTCTGTATAAGTGAGTGGACGAAATGGTAAAGGCTCCATCCCTGCAATTTTTAAATTCGGAAAGACATCCTCTAAATTCTTTCGCATCTTCTCTAAAATTACTGGATCAGCACCCAAGAAAAAAAGAGAAATATCTCTAAGTGGAGCTAATTTGCACAAAGATAAAAGAATATCCATACCAGCAACGCGGTTTGGAGTACCTGCACCCATTAGTTTCAACATCCAAACCAAGGGCATACCATCAGGAGTAACAATATCTGCATTCTTTAAAACAGAGGAAAATTCAGGATGCCAATAAGATTCTACTAACATATGAGTATTAGCTACGCAAATAACTTTGCTAACTTTGTTCATAGCCCATTCTAAAATGATGTTTATTTGTACCTCAAAAGGTAGCGCAGTCACAGGAGAGCCAATGATATTAATTTGGGCAGGTTCAAATTTCAGATCTGAACTGAAGTCTTGAATTTGATTGGGTTTGTTTACGGTTAGCATATCTTTTTAATATTGTTGTGTTGACGAAAATCTTCAAAAAATGGTTAAAAAATTATGCGAGTTATTTACCAACTCCTAACACCGAACTCAGGTTCATCCTGGTATATCAATAGCGATCGCACCTAAAATAGGAGTAGATGAAAACTTTAATTGCTCTAATACTTGTGCTAAAATAGAACATTTAGTTTTGCCTATTTTTATAGCCAAAATACTTGCATCTGTATGTTTCATGAGGAGACTAGTATCTGCAAAACCTAATAGATGTGATGTATCATATATAATTAAGTCAAAATTTTCTTTAAATTGTTCTGTCAAATCTTGTAGCTGAGGAGATGAAAGCAAAATTGTGGGATTTGTGGGAATTTGACCAGTAGTTAAGATAGACAAGTGATGCTCTAAAGATAATTTTTCTATATTCTTTGAAGTTGTTTGCTTCTCATCATAATTTTTTTCTCTGATAGTGCTAGTGTTTCTGTGGATAACATTCTCAAAATTTAGACCTTCAGCAATAATGTCACTCAATCCTGTTGTATTGGGTAAGTTCAATATTTTATGGATACTAGGATTACGTAGGTTTGCATCCACCAGTAGCACACGTTTACCCATAACTGCTGCTGTCTGAGCTAAGTAAAAAGCAATTGTTGATTTGCCATCTCCAGGATCACCTGAGATAATTGCTAGAGAGCGAATACGATTATCACCATTGAGCAGAGAAATATTTGTGTAAATAGAGCGAAAAGATTCCCAAAAGCTGGAAATATTATGTTTTTGAAAAGGCTGACCATTTTTAGCAAACTTAATCTGAGGAATGTTCCCTAAGATTGGTAGTTTAGTTTTATCTTTAACCTCTTCAATGTTATAAAAAACATTATTAAATGTATCTATAAATAAAGCAAATCCTGTACTTATTAATAATCCTAAAACTGTTCCTAAAATTAAATTTCTGATGGTACTTGGTGCCAGATTATCCGGTTGATTAGGAGGAGTAAGTATCTGCCAAGGTATCTGCTTTTGTGCTGCATCTATGCGTAATCTTTCCCGTTCGCTTAAAAAACGATTTAGATTATCAACAGCAATTTTCAATTGTCTTTCTAAATCATCTTTTTGGCGGATTAGAGATGGAAACTCTTTAACTTTTTCCTGTAGAGAAATTTCAGCTTGGGTAAGAGATTGAATTTGGACTTTTAATAGTTTAATTTGTTTAGTTGTCTCCAGAAATTTTTGAATTTCTCGCAGACGAGCAGAATTTGGTGCGGTTGAATACAAAGAATTCATTGTTGTGTTTGACAATTTTATTCCCAAAATCCGCGATCTTTCTTTAAGAATTAAATCCGATAAATTTTGTTTTTGAATCAGCAAGCTTTGAATATTTGGGCTGTTTTGTGTATATTTAGATGATTCTATGGCAATTGTAGATTCTACATCTTGAAGTTTGCTCAATAGCTTCTGGTAATCAGGAGATTCACTCAACGCTGAAATAGCCTCTGCTTCATCAGATTCTAGTTGCAACTGTTTTTGCAAAATAGTATAAAGTGTTTGAGTTCTAGCCAATTGTATTTCATTATCTATCCGTTTCTGGACAATTTGATCAAGTTGATTAGCCAATTGCTGTCCTTGAACCTCAGCATTAATAATCCCATATTTTTGACGAAAATTTTGTAGCGTTGACTGGAGATTTGCTACTCTTACTAATAATTTTGGAAGTTGCTTTTCAACAAATTCAATTCCTAATTTAGTTTCTGTTTGGCGTTCTTCCAAACTGTATTTCAAGTATGATTCTGCTACTTTATTTAAGACAAAAATAACTTTTTTAGGGTTAGCATCTTGATAACTAACTTCCAAAATCTGAGTATTTGGTAAGAGTTTTATATTAAGATTAGGTGTGCTGCTGTATGGATAAT
>JANMGZ010000316.1:0-5695 GCA_031374905.1 Dolichospermum sp. OTE_70_metabat_362_sub | reverse complement strand
AATGGGATTTATAATGAATTTCAATTGGCGGAAATTGTCAATAGAAACGAAGTAATTTGTATCGCTAGGAAATTTTTGGAATTGACTCATTTATATTCTGTGAAAGAGTTACCAAAAACTATTGCTGAACTGTTAATTCAGTTACCCGGTGGTGAAGATTGGAAATTAGGGAAAAAGTAGTATTTGAAAAGTTTCGGGCGACTGGAAGTCGCTACTACATAAACAAAGTCCACCTGCGTGGACTAACGAAAAATTAAGGTTTTTAACCCATGAAGATGGGTTTTGTCTGTGTAGCCGCGACTGACCGTCGCCCATAGATATATAAATTTATACTTTTTAAACAACCTCTAATCATCACAAGTAATCAATGAACAATAACTAAACCTTAAAATATGCCAGTTAAATTAACTTTATGCCTTTTGTGACTGTAAGAATCAGCTAAGTCAGACTAAGATAAACCCGGCCAGTTAACCTTTGCTGAAATTCCCAACACAGGAGGTTTAATTTTGACGAAGTTGAAAATTGGTATTAATGGATTCGGTCGAATTGGTAGACTTGTGTTACGTGCCGGTCTTACTAACCCCAATATTGAATTTGTGGGAATTAACGATTTAGTTCCCCCCGATAACCTAGCTTATCTTCTCAAGTACGACTCCACACACGGAAGATTAAAAAGCAAAGTTGCAGCCAGAGAAGACGGGATTGTAATTGATGGTCATTTTATCCCTTGTGTATCTATGCGAAATCCCGCAGAACTACCTTGGGGTAAATTGGGAGTAGATTATGTTGTTGAATCTACAGGACTGTTCACAGATTACGCTGGGGCTGAAAATCATCTAAAAGCAGGTGCAAAACGGGTTGTAATTTCTGCACCGACAAAAGAACCAGAGAAAGTAAAAACAATGGTCATGGGTGTAAACCATCACCTATTTGACCCCGCCAAAGATTTGATTGTCTCCAATGCAAGTTGTACTACAAATTGTTTAGCCCCCATTGCGAAAGTCATTAATGATAACTTTGGATTAGCCGAAGGGTTAATGACAACAGTTCACGCCACAACAGCCACTCAGCCCACGGTAGATGGTCCCAGTCGCAAAGATTGGCGCGGTGGACGGGGTGCAGGTCAAAATATAATTCCCTCCGCTACAGGGGCGGCTAAAGCCGTGGCTTTGGTATTACCAGAATTGAAAGGTAAATTAACAGGAATGGCTTTGAGAGTCCCCACTCCTGATGTCTCCGTAGTTGACTTAACCTTCAAAACTACAAAATCTACCACTTACAAAGAAATCTGTGCAGCCATGAAAAAAGCTGCCGAAGGTAATTTATCAGGTGTATTAGGTTACACCGATGAAGAAGTCGTATCTACAGATTTTCAAGGTGATTCCCACTCTAGCATCTTCGACGCAGGGGCAGGAATTGAACTCAATGCTAATTTTTTCAAAGTTGTCTCTTGGTATGACAACGAGTGGGGTTACTCCAACCGCGTCATTGATTTAGTGTTGTCAATGGCCAAGAAAGAAGGATTGATTTAGGTAATTTTTAATTATCAATTGTCCATTGTCAATTGTCAATTTCCCCAGTCAGGGCTTAACGGGGTGTGCTACTTTACCGTTACTCCTTACATACTTATGCGTCGCACTAAAATTGTTTGTACTATTGGACCTGCTACATCTTCACCTGAGAAGTTAGAAGCTTTGGTAAGAGCGGGAATGAATATGGCGCGGTTAAACTTTTCTCATGGTGCTTATGAGGCTCACGCCCAGGTTTTTCATCATCTGCGGCAGATTAGCAAGGATTTACACAAGCCAATTGCAATTATGCAGGATTTGTGTGGGCCAAAAATTCGGTTGGGGAAATTACCACCGGAAGGACTAATGTTAGAAGCTGGGACTGAGGTAACATTTCTCCTACAAGAGAAGGGCGAAAATATTGACGAATTACCCTTACCTCTACCCACATTATTCGCTATGATACGATGTGGTGAACCGATTTTAATTAATGATGGTCGAGTGAAATTAACTGTTACCAGTCGTGACGCTGATAGAATTCGCGCTCAGGTAAATATTGGTGGTTTGATTTCTTCTCATAAAGGTGTAAATTTACCCGCAACTCCTTTACCTGTAAGTTCAATTACAGAAAAAGATTTAATGGATTTGCGTTTTGGGATACAATTGGGAGTAGACTGGGTTGCAGTGTCCTTTGTGCGATCGCCCCAAGACCTCGAACCCGCACGCCGCATGATTGAAGGCGCTGGTTCAAAAATTCGCCTGATTGCCAAAATCGAACGGGCGGAAGCTGTAGCCAACTTAGATGCTATTCTGGAAGCTGCGGACGGAATTATGATTGCTCGTGGTGATTTGGGGGTGGAAGTACCGATTTATGAAGTCCCCTTAATTCAAAAAGAAATTGCTCGTCGTTGTAATCAAGCTGGTAAACCCGTGATTACAGCTACCCAAATGTTAGAGTCCATGATTAGCGCCCCCGACCCGACTCGCGCTGAAGCTACGGACGTTGCTAACTCAATCTTAGATGGCACAGATGCAGTGATGTTATCTGGGGAAACAGCAATGGGTGAGTATCCTATCGCTGCTGTGCAAACTATGCACAATATCGCCTTACGAACAGAAACCGTACTCCAAGAAGGACATAGACATTCTTGGACTCCGACAGCGGGTAGTTTGTCGGTGACAGAATCGGTATCGCAAGCGGTATGTCGCATTGCTTATGAAACGGGTGCAAAAGCGATTCTTTGTAATACCTCATCAGGAAGCACAGCTAAATTAGTTTCTAAATATCGTCCCAGCACGCCGATTATTGCGCTGACTTCTGAATGTACCGCTTATCGTCAATTAGCTTTATCCTGGGGTGTAGAACCGCTACTGATTCAACCTGTTCACAATGCCGAAGAAATGTTTGTGAATGTGCTAGATACCGTTGTAGAAAGTGGTTTAGTCCAGGAAGGAGATAAGGTTGTGATTACCTCTGGTGTCCCAGTTGGTCAATCAGGAACAACAAGCTTAATTAAAGTGCATTCTATTGGACAGCCAATTACGGCATGACGCATCTAAAATGGGTAATTGATAATTGACAATTGATAATTGAAAATTGACAATTTCCCTGACAACTGACTACTGACAACTGACTACTGACAACTAACAACTGACATTGGAGTATGTTATGCCTAAGAACTTACTAGAAGCACTACGGGCAATAACCGTTGTGGTAGCGGATACCGGAGATATCCAATCAATTGAACAGTTTAAACCTCAAGACGCTACTACCAATCCTTCACTGATTACTGCTGCGGCACAAATGCCGGAATATCAGGATATTGTTGATCAAACTTTACTCAAAGCTAAAAAAGATGCTGGCGCTGGTGCTAGTCAAGCACAAGTAGTATCTCTGGCTTTTGACCGCTTGGCGGTATCTTTTGGATTGAAAATTTTGCAAATTATCCCTGGTCGCGTTTCTACAGAAGTAGATGCTAGGTTATCCTATGATACAGATGCTACTGTGGCTAAGGCACGGGATTTAATCGCTCAGTATAAAGCTGCTGGTGTTTCTAAAGAGCGGGTTTTGATTAAAATTGCCTCCACTTGGGAAGGTATCAAAGCTGGGGAAATTTTGGAAAAAGAAGGTATTCACTGTAACTTAACTTTACTATTTGGTCTGCACCAAGCGATCGCCTGTGCTGAAGCAGGTATCACTTTGATTTCTCCTTTCGTTGGTCGCATTCTTGACTGGTACAAAAAAGATACTGGCCGGGATAGCTACCCCGCAGCGGAAGATCCAGGTGTATTATCTGTGACTACGATTTATAACTACTATAAGAAGTTTGGTTATAAAACTGAAGTAATGGGCGCTAGTTTCCGCAATATTGGCGAAATTACAGAATTAGCTGGTTGCGATTTGCTGACTATTTCTCCCAGCTTGTTGACAGAATTGCAAAATACTGTCACAGAATTACCCCGCAAACTTGATCCTGCGAAGGTAGCAAATCTATCAATTGATAAAATTTCTCTTGATAAAGCCACCTTTGATCAAATGCACAATGGCGATCGCATGGCTTCTGATAAACTGTCAGAAGGTATTGATGGTTTTACCAAGGCTTTGATTTCTTTGGAAAAACTATTAGCCGAAAGATTGGCTCGTTTAGAAAGTGAAAAGGTAACTGCTTAATAATTGGTAATTGGTAATGGGTAATTGGTAAAATTCTTACCTGTTACTTATTACCTACTCTATCTAATACAACCCTGTTAAAAATATCTTGTTTCAAATAATTAACTTTTCCTAAATCTTGACAAATAGCCATAAAACATAGTTTAATCACGAATTATAGCTAAATTCTAACTTTTGAATTTTTGTTAAATGAAAATATTTTAAATCATTAAATATTAGGAAAAATAGGAAAAATTAGTAACTAAGCTGCTGACTACAAGCATATCCTCAATATTCCTAACCTTGACTTTATTTAAACCTAGTGTAATAGTATGACTATATTTTTAGTGGGTAGCCTAATCCAAATTCATCAAAGCTGAATTTGAAACGGAGGAACCATATATTTGGGGCTAATCTTAATGAGAGACACCTTCCAGTCTTAGCCCGTCAGCTAACTCCGTCGGCAATGGAAGGAACTCCCAAAATCTTGGCTGTAATACCAGTTATGATTGGGGCTTCCTTAATAAATTCTAGATTTTGGGTTTGAGATAAATCTAAAGTTTAAAATTGTCATCCCCGCTTCTCATTGATTAATCATTTCAAGGGAGAGAAGTTAAAACTGTGAAAATTAAGCCAATGTTAGCACGATTGCAAAGTGCTATCGGTCGTGATGACCTAATTGAACAAATGGTATTATTACCAGAAGCTCAAAAATCATTTTCTCAAAGAGTTTCTCAGGCTAAATTAGCTAATTTTATTGTTGGCTATAATGGTTCACCTCAAAGTCATACAGCCTTAGATATTGCTTGTTGGATTGCCCACCAAACGAATTTAGCTACTAACTCTCAAATTACAGTTCAAGCGGTTTATGTAGTAGAAGAAAACTTCAATTATCAGTCTGTTGATATATTCAATATTGCTGATAATAAAGCTCGATTAGAATGTGAATTCAGCAATATATCAAAGCCAGCCGCGTTGCGATTAAATCAACCAAAAGGAACAGCAATTTTACAGGAGTTTGAAAGAGAATCTAGCACTTATCTCAAGGAAGCAGACAGAATTATATGGCAAGCAAAAACTTTAGCCCAAGAATGGCAAGGTTCATTTAAATCTCATCTGCGGTTTGGCAATATTGTTAAAGAACTAAAGAAAGTTGTGCAATTAGAAACCGCTGATATTCTCTTTTTAGGCTGCCAATCTGCCAATCATCCCATGATTAAAACACTAGGTAAAAATTTCCCTTGTGCCGTTTTGGGTATTCCTCATTCTATTGATGAATAATCTCTGTTTTCCATGACAGTGATGGAAAATTAATTTTTCGACACTGACGCTAATAATCGCCGTAATATTCCTGCTTGGGGACATTCTTCAAAGGCTAAGATTAGACTTTTTATGTTACTAAGCAGGAAATTTTCTAAACAAAGCCCTATAAACTGGTTCACCTTTGTTCTGAGTGGCTATTTCTCGTTCTGTGGGGACAGGGAGAGGGTTTTCGGCTAACCATGTTGTTGTTCCCAGCTTTTCAAATGCGGGGTTT
>JANMGZ010000311.1:0-2005 GCA_031374905.1 Dolichospermum sp. OTE_70_metabat_362_sub | reverse complement strand
CAGGGAGTACCGAAGCAACGTCGAGAGGAGCTAAGCAACGTCGAGAGCGGTTAATAACTGACTGATGTGTGACCACTCGGTGAAACCTGCACTGTGTTGTCAATTATAATCACGGGTTGTTGACTTTATTAACTTCCTACACCCTTTAGCAAGGTGCTAAAAATAGAACACACCTTAGCAATCTTTAACAAGTCAGGAACTCGGCCTCAGCGAAACAAACTGTTGATCAATTCTGAAAGTGGTTCCGCTACCTGCATGATGCATTTCTTTAAAATGTTTATTGGAATATGATCTACCCTATAACTACTTTTGTCATTAAATCCATGAACAATTTCAATAATTTCAGTTGCATCGGTCAAGAAAAAAGCAAATGAATCTTTGAATGACTCGGTACCGAAAAGTATGAAGAAAATATTGTAGAAGCTGCAGGAATGAATTTGGCTAATTTCTCACTTATATCATAGTAATTTTCAAGAAATAATTGTAATTTTTGACTATTACCTGGGGGTCAGTAATTAAGAACCCATCTTTCTATAAATTCTTTAATGATGTTACCTTGTTTATTTTTATTTGGTATTGTTCTAAAGAGTTTCCAAGTTTGAGTCAAATTGCCCTGAAACTTTAATCTTTATTGCGAGTTTAATGTGATTATTTCAATTGTTCTAGGTATTACTACCGGCCAGTTTTCTTTACAAATGGTTGAAATATGAGGAGTTTGATCCACTATCTGCGTCTGAGCCTAGATTTAAAGCGACACTAAAGGTCAGCATCTCTGATAAAGAATCTTGCGTAATATGGCTTGAAGAGTTTCAGCGCTTGTCTTTCGCAACGTGGAGAGTTCAGTGGACTTCTTCAGAAGACTCCCAGGCGATTGTCTACAAGGTAAGTCACATATGTTGTTTGTCATGTTTTAAGTTTCAAAACTTATTCTAACTGAACATTTCTTTCATCTTCTGAACATAGTAATTGAAATATATATTACTAGAAGACACCTTGTCCAAGGATGCTGTAGCTTCGCCTGTAAGCATGCGTGATGAAACTTGGGGTATCGCACGCTGCCCACCCTTGCTACAATCTTTTCCACGAGGCCAACAGAAACGGTGTCAAAACGGTGGTACCCTCACCAATCGGTGGGCTTTCAATTCCCAGACCTTGTGGCCTGTTTTCAAGACTCCCACTTGATTGGGGTGGGCTGTTCCACACCATCAACTATACTTCCGGTATCACCTGTTAACGAGTGGGAAACCAGGATCTTAGGTACCATATCAGTTGGTATTAATATCTCCTTCCAATCCTGGCGTGTTTGTCATTTTTTTTAGTTTCATCCACTCTCACTATAAGATACTGAGATGGCTTCCTAAATGGTTTCTTTCTTACAATTCTCAATAATAATAATGTTTTCTGGTACCTAGACATTTTAAGCGATGTGCTACGCTGTAAATTTATCCAATTCTGTCGTTTGGCAATGCACCTAGAAATATGAGCTAGAAATTTCAGCAATAACCAAGGGCGATAAATATTGGTGATGTTTTCTTGACGATATACGAGGGTTCGGCGATAATTAAAGGGTGATATCGAATGTATATTGGTTGAAACACGAGTTAAATCATAAATGCAAACCAAACCCAAATTATTCTGTTTAAAGCTCCGAGAAAAAATTAAACAAAGATCTAGAAATGACTAGATGGCAGTGTTGTCAAGGTGGTTGATCATGTGAAACTATTGGAAGTTACACTACATAGACAATTTACATTTAGGCAGCATATAGATTCAGTAATAAAGAAATGCACCAATATTCTAGGCATGCTGGCATGCTCCCCGAAACAACTACCCGGGGAACTACCACTGGTGGCGTACTGTGCTATGTTACAATTACATTTAGAATATACTAGTGCTACATTCGGTGCATCCTCAATGACTCAATTGAAAAAGTTAGACACAATACAAAAGATAGCTGCTCGCGTGATCTGCAGAAAGCCTCAAGACCATCATTCAGAACCTTTAC
>JANMGZ010000294.1:0-3756 GCA_031374905.1 Dolichospermum sp. OTE_70_metabat_362_sub | reverse complement strand
CCAGCAACGTCTAGCAGGTAAATAGCTAAACAGTCGCTATCAAGCCAGTTATAGTCAAAACAATCCCCACCAAGTTGCCGTGATGGCAAAAATTTAAACTTGATACTTAGGGGTTGATTCACAGGCAGGGGTAAAAGGGATTTTACATATTCTGTAGCTTCAGATAATTCTGTTTCTAAAAGTAGCTTTTGGGTATGTAAATCCTGACTTAATTGATGTAGACGTAAGCCGGCTCTTACTCTTGCTTGTAGTTCATTTTGTTCAATAGGTTTAGTGATAAAATCATCTGCACCTGCATCTAATCCCTTAACTCGATCTGCTACTGAATCTAGAGATGTTAATAAGATAAAAAATGTTGTAGATAAGTTGGGATCTTTTTTAATGCGATCGCATACTTCTATCCCACTTAAACCAGGCATAATCCAATCACATATAATTAAGGCTGGAGGTGAATCCAGTGTTCTTAAAATGCCTTCTTCTCCTGTACTAGCAGTAATAACTTCATAACCTTGTTTTTCTAATATTCTCTTGAGGAACATTTGGATGGATCGGTCATCATCAATAATTAGAATTTCAAACATGGGATCAATAGGAAAGGGGATTTAACCAAAACAACATAACTTGTTTTAATTGATTTAAATCTCGATAGACTTCTTGCTTTAACCATTGTCCTACAGCATCAAAAGGACTGAAAGAACTTCCTGGTTGCCATTTAACATCTTGTCCTAACGGTGTAGTATGAGTTCCTGATAAAATTTGTGTTGTTACCATATCAGGAAAAAGTTGTTGTAAAATTTTTGTTAAATTCGCTGATTGATCCAGGGTATCTTTATTGAATTTTATTAATAAATTCCGCCGAATCTGATAGCTGTCTCGAATTATTTGATTAGTTTGTGCCGGTGTAGGTGTAAATTCAATGTCTAATTGGGAGTTTAACTGATCTACTAAAGGTATGGCTTCATTAGCAGCAAAGTTATTGAAGGATATTAAAATATTACCAGCGCGCTGGACTGAAAAAAGACTACCAATTAATAAATGGATTTTACAACCCATACTATGTCCTACTCCATAGGTGGGAAGGTAAAGTTTGCGGAGTTTTCCAGAGTCTTGTAAACTTTCTATGGTTCGTTCAAATTTGAGAAGTACAGATTTAGCAATCGCTATATGATCCAATGTATTAACAAAAGGTGTAGCAATAATCAAATATCCTTGATCTGCTAGATTTTCCAGTAACCAGCGATAAGTTAAATGTGGTAAAGTAGCTACAAAAGCACCACCTAAAAAATGAATGATCCCGATGGGATTACGCGGAATAAGAACCCAGTTGCCTTTAATTTCTTGCCAGTTCATATCAAAAATTTTGGAGAATATTAAAAGTGAAAGTATTTTCTATGACTATATTTTACATCTAAACCTCGTCCAAGTTGAGAACTGAAGTTTTTCAAAAGGGAATTAGGATAGGATTTGGGAATAAAACCTGATCAAGAAAAAACTCTGGATTTCAAGGTAGATGCGGTTTAAATACATATCATGTATTAACTTTGACTTTGCAGATTTTTCATTTCCTGTTGCACATCTAGGGAAATTTGTAAAGCTTCATTTAATAATCTGCCATGTTCGGTGGCTTCTTCAGTCACTTGCATTGATGCTAAAGCAGCTAAATTATTGATAAACAAATCAGAATTGGTGATAATAAAATTTTTATTCTCTCGTAAAATTCTCTCTGTTTTTAAAGCGCGGATTAAATCATTCCTAGTTAATTCCAGTGCTACTAATATCTTTTCTCTTTCTTGTATACCTATTCCTAAGTTGCCAACATCCTCGATTTGGTCATTAATATCTATAGCTTTGATCACAGAATTATATCTTTCCACATCATTTAGTAAAATCCGTAAAGAATTTGTCATATTCTGCTTCAGAAACTTACTTTTTCCTTTCCATAATAAATACAGTCCAGTTTGTGCAATCCCACATGACCATAAAACAAAGATAATCAATGATATCCAAAATGATAGTTTTACTAACAGATAGGTACAAACAGAAATAGCAAGTCCAGCAAAAATCACAGTCGCACTTTCAGTTTGTTGAACTTTTGTTAATAACTGTTTACCTAATTTCTTAATTATATCAGTAATAATTATTAATTTATTGTTAACAGGTAATTTAGTCAGTTCTTGAAGTTGATTATGACTAATATCCAATCCCTGTAAATCATCTCGCACAGTTGCTAAATCCTTAACATACTAGTGATTTAGTCTAATATAACAAGTAGATTTCAATAATGGCAATTAACTGAAAATTATCCGGAATTAATAAGTAGTGGGACAGGGTTTAAATATTTTTCACTTCTTGCCTATTTGCTTTTAATTAAGATACTTGTAACAAATAACTCATACAGTTTCCCATTAAAAAATAAACTACCAGCATTGCTGCTGCGGCTAAGGCCACTAGTGTACCAGCCAACATAAGTGAAAATTCTTTATGCTCATAAGCTTTTTCCATTAAATGTAGCGACCATGCTACAAGTGCGACATCAAAGATTAAAATAGGAATCAACATATTTCTTAATATTTCTTCATAGAAGTACCCTTATCTTAACACTGTTTTGGATAACTGTGTTTATCTTCAACAGATGTAGTTGGTCGCTATATTTGATCTCAAATGGGAAGACGGACAGGAATATTACGTTCATGCAGATAATTTTTAATTTGTGCTACACTGAGTTGCCCAAAATGTAACAATGACGCTAAAAGTGCGGCCTCGGCTTTCCCTTCCGTTAAAGCAGTGTGAATGTGTTCACAATTGCCAGCACCGCCTGAAGCGATGACGGGAATTTCTACAGCATTAGCGATCGCTTTTGTCAAGTCCAAATCGTAACCTGCTTGAGTTCCATCAGCATCCATACTTGTCACTAACAATTCTCCAGCGCCTCTTTTTGTTACTTCTTTAGCCCACCATAGAGCATCAATACCAGTATTTTCCCTACCACCGCGAACGTATACATCCCAGCCAGGATTTTCAGGATCAAGTCTACGTCTAGCATCAATAGCCACAACAATACACTGATTTCCAAAGCGATCGCTTGCTTGATTGATTAAATCTGGATTTTTGACCGCAGCAGAATTAATACTAACCTTATCAGCCCCTGCTCGTAACAAACCTTTAACATTTTCTAAGGTTTGAATCCCACCACCCACCGTGAGGGGAATGAATACCTGTTCAGCAGTTCGGTAAACTACATCAATAATCGTATCCCTGTCTTCATGAGTAGCCGTAATATCTAGAAACACTAACTCATCTGCACCAGCCTCATTGTAAACTTTAGCTAATTCTACGGGATCACCAGCATCTTTGAGATCCACAAAGTTGATTCCTTTAACAACTCTGCCTGCCTTAACATCCAAACAAGGTAAGATTCGTTTAGACAACATAATGATTATTTTGCTCCTGGTAATTGCTAGAAATTTAAATTGTAAAGGTAATCGGGGAATATTAGTCCGCCTCCGCGGACTTGGTTTGTATAGGTGCTATTTCTAATAGCCAGGGTTTGTTTTTACAAAATTGGGATGCTCGCTATTGTGTTCACCTACTGAAGATGACGATATAGCGGTTATCGCGCTTGATGCCATACAATCGAGGAATCGAGGAATCGAGGAATCGAGGAATCGAGGAATCGAGGAATCGAGGAATCGAGGAATCGAGGAATCGAGGACTCGAGGAATCGAGGAATCGAGGAATCGAGGAAGCGAGGCGTCG
>JANMGZ010000259.1:0-2469 GCA_031374905.1 Dolichospermum sp. OTE_70_metabat_362_sub | reverse complement strand
GTGGGCATGGTGGAAATGGCGCGGGAGTTGACTGAGGCTTTATATAGCCCTGTGTGGGAGCAAATTCGTAAGCCGGCTCCTTGGGAGTAATTTAGGTGACAGGTAACAGGTGACAGGTGACAGGTAGGGGTTTAGCAATGCCATTGGTGTCAACTTAACGCAAAACCCATAGCCCGACTGGGAATGAATTCCCAGTCTAATAGCAAAAGTTGTCTTTTGATGACTAATAATTGTCTATATCTTCAGTTTACTTTAGTAAACTTTAGCTATGAGCCTGGAACTTAAGTTCCAGGCGGGTGTGGAAGCCAAACAAATAAGCTATCTGTGGGCTAAGTTGACACCAATGAGTATTGCTAAATCCTTTCCCCAACTTAACAATTAATTTTGGTGTTGGGTTTCCTTGCGTCAACCCAACCTACTTTCTACTTTCCAGAATTTCATGACAAATCCCCGTCAAGTAGCTTTTATCGCCCTCAAAGAAGTACACAAAGGAGCTTATACTGATGTTGCTCTAGATCGTGGATTACAAAAGTATAAATTACCCGATAATGACCGTCGGTTAATGACAGAATTAGTCTATGGGAGTGTGAGAAGACAACGCACTCTAGATGCTATCATTGACCAACTTGCTACTAAGAAAACCCAGCAACAACCAAAAGACCTCCGCACCATTTTACATCTCGGTTTTTACCAACTGCGTTATCAAGAAAGAATCCCTGTTTCTGCGGCTGTAAATACTACTGTCGAATTAGCAAAGGAAAATGGTTTTCCTGGTTTGACTGGTTTTGTCAATGGTTTATTACGTCAATATCTGCGACTGGCAGAAAAGTCTTCAGAACCTTTACAGTTACCAGAAAATCCGGTAGAAAGATTAGGAGTTTTACACAGTTTCCCTAATTGGATAATTGAGGTGTGGTTAAAAGAATTAGGTTTTGAAGAAACAGAAAAACTGTGTATATGGATGAATCAAACCCCGACAATAGATTTACGGGTAAATATCATACGCAGTTCGCTAGAAGAGTTAGAATCAGCTTTTGAATGTGCTGGTATTGTAGTGAAACCTGTTCCCCATTTACCCCAAGTTTTACGATTAATTGGTAATAACGGTGCAATTCAAAATTTACCTGGTTTCGGTGAAGGTTGGTGGACTGTTCAAGATAGTAGCGCCCAATTGGTTGGTCATTTACTTGACCCTCAGCCGAGAGATGTGGTAATTGATGTCTGTGCAGCACCAGGGGGAAAAACAACCCATATTGCTGAATTAATGGGAGATAAAGGCAAAATTTGGGCTTGTGATCAAACTGCTTCTCGGTTACGTAAATTAAAAGAAAATGCCCAACGTCTAAATTTACAATCTATCGAAATTTGTACAGGAGATAGCCGCAATTTACCGCACTTCTACCAAACTGCTGACCGTGTTTTACTTGATGCTCCTTGCTCCGGGTTGGGAACTATGCACCGTCACGCTGATGCACGTTGGCGACAAACACCTGGTTCGGTGCAAGAACTTTCCCAATTACAGAAAGAATTACTATCACATAATGCAACTTTTGTTAAAACTGGTGGTGTTTTAGTTTATGCAACTTGTACACTGCATCCAGCGGAGAATGAACAGGTAATTTCGGA
Organism: Dolichospermum sp. OTE_70_metabat_362_sub; assembly: GCA_031374905.1. Lineage (GTDB taxonomy): Bacteria > Cyanobacteriota > Cyanobacteriia > Cyanobacteriales > Nostocaceae > Dolichospermum. Next base: position 843 of record JANMGZ010000259.1, on the reverse strand, counting down.
GTTTTTAGCAGTAAATCCTCACTGGCAAATAGAACCTCACACTTTTGATTTACTTAATAATCCTGATCCTGGTTGGTTAAAAGTCTGGCCTCACCAACAGGATATGGATGGTTTTTTTATGGTGCGCTTAAGAAAAACTAATGATTCCGAGTGAATACTAAGAGTGATTGTAAGATTTAATCAAAGCCCGAATCTACCAGAGGAGGCGGTGATGGTTAATAATTCTCATGTAAAAAACCTAGTAAAAATCCTGATTGGAGCAGCTTGGATTGATGGCAAAATCCAGCCAGAAGAACGGCAATATTTACGGGAAATAGCCCAAGCTAAAGGTTTAGCTAGTGATCCAGAAATTAAGCCTTGGTTGTATGAATTAGTACCAGTTAAGCCAAAGGACTGTTATGAATGGGTGAAAGAGTATTTAGGCGATCGCCCAACAAAGGAAGATTATGAGAATTTAATTGAAGCCATCAGTCGCTTAATCTATAGTGACGGTGATATAGCTGTTGAAGAAGCAAGACTCCTCAGCCAATTGGAAGAGTTAAGCAAGTCTAGTGGAGCTAACCCAGCAGCCCACACCACACTTCTTAAACAAATTCAAAAGCTCTACCGTCGTTGGGTTGACGTGCAGAATTAGGTAATGGGTAATGGGTAGAACATTCTTCCCAGTCCCCAGTCCCCAGTCCCCAGTCCCCAATCCCCAAATTTACTCCTTCTCAACCTTGGGGATAATGTCGGGACGCTCTTTATTTTCCCAACCGGGGGGACGTTTAGAGTTGTACCAGGCAATTGAACCAATAGTGACGGCAGCGATAAAACCCACTACATACACCAAAGTAAAAGCTA
>JANMGZ010000249.1:0-1522 GCA_031374905.1 Dolichospermum sp. OTE_70_metabat_362_sub | reverse complement strand
ACGGCGAATATTTTGATTTACTAATGAATGCTTGTCCCTTATTAAACTCAGCAGGAGAAATTAATGGAGCAGTTATTAATCTTACAAATATTACAGCGCGTAAACGTCAGGAAGCCGAATTACACCAAGCTAAATTAGAATTAGAAGTTCGCGTTATCGAACGAACTGCTGAACTTACTAGCCTCAATAAACATTTGCATCTTACTTTAGATCAATTAGAACAAAATCAAGAAATTCTTTGGGAAAAATCACAACTTTTAGATCTAGCTCATGATACGATTTTTACCAAAGATTTAAACTCAGTAATTACTTTTTGGAACCTGGGAGGAGAGCAGATGTATGGCTGGACAAAAGCCGAAGCTATAGGACAAGTAGCTTACACACTTTTGCAAACCAAATTTCCCATTCCTATGTCAGAAATTCACGCCCAATTAATAACTCATGGGTATTGGGAAGGAGAGTTAATTCAGATTTCTAAAAATCTTATTCCTGTGATTGTAGCTAGTCGTTGGGTGCTACAAAAAGATGAGTTTGGCAAAGCGATTAAAATCCTGGCAATTAATAATGATATCACCCAAAAAAAGCAAAAAGAAGCAGCTTTGCAGGATAGTGAAAGCAAGTTTCGCTCTCTGAGTGAATGTTTACCAATAGGTATATTTTTAACTGATATTCAGGGTAAATGTATTTATGTTAATCCTTGTTTTCAAAAGATTTTTGAAGTGACGATGGTAGAAGTCATCGAAAAAAATTGGTTAGACATTATTCATGCGGAAAATGAGGAGAATTTATCCAATATATGGTTGAAGATGTTGGCAAATTCTCAAGAAGAGTTTAATCATGAAATTCGTTATTTTCACAAAGATAGTAAAATCCGTTATGCACAAATTCGACTTGCTCCTATGTTGATAAACGGTGTAAAATTAAGTGGTTATATAGGCACTGTGGAAGATGTAACAGAAATTCGCGCAGTTGCACAAATGAAACGAGATTTTATTTCTATTGTTAGTCATGAATTGCGAACACCATTAACAGCAATTCATGGCTCTTTAGGACTATTAGCAGGTAAGGTGTATGACAAGAAACCAGAAAAGCAGAATCAGATGATCAATATTGCTGCCTCTCAAACAGAGCGTTTGGTTAGGTTAGTTAATGATATTTTGGTATTAGAAAAGTTAGAATCTGGTCAGACACAAATAGTAAAAAAAGCCTGTGATACGGCTCAATTAATCAAAGATTCGGCAGATACAATGCAGCCAGAAGCCGAAAAATATAACATCAGTTTTAATATTCAATCTCTTTCTCTAGAAGTTTTGGCTAACTCTGATGCTATTATTCAGACCTTAACAAATCTGTTAAGTAATGCTATTAAATTTTCCCCACCTTACACCACTATTTCCATTAGTAATACATTAGTTGAAACTGAGGAAACTCAATTACAAATATCTTTTGATCTTCGTAATCATTCTGTTTTTAACTTGCTTATACCACCCTATATTCTGTTTCAGGTAAAAGACGAAGGACA
>JANMGZ010000222.1:0-4864 GCA_031374905.1 Dolichospermum sp. OTE_70_metabat_362_sub | reverse complement strand
GATAATCCATTCCTAAATCATCCATGCGTTTAGCCATGAGACGATATGCAGCCACCATAACCGGAACTCGTGAAGCTTTCATAGAAATTACGACATTGTGAAAATCCAAAGATTCACAAATGCGAATGAATTCTATAGCAGATTCCACCATGCCTTCGGGGGTGTCACCATAGGTAAATAACATTCTTTCCGCCAAAGAGCCATGATTTACGCCAATTCGCATGGCTTTACCTTGATCACGCAAGGAAATTACTAAAGGCGCTAAGGTTTCGCGGATTTTTTCGCCAATCTCGTCAAATTCAGCTTTTGTATATTCGGTGCGGCTGGTATTGGGTTTTTCAAATACATACAATCCTGGATTAATTCGCACTTTTTCGATATGTTTGGCAACTTCCAAGGCGATTTTCATGCCATTGTGATGTACATCTGCCACAATTGGCACATCCCGATAAGTTTGAATTAATTTTTGTTTAATTTCTGTCAATGCCTTAGCGTGTCCGAGACTAGGAACTGTGACGCGGACAATTTCGCAGCCTATTTCATGGAGACGACGAATACCTGCAACAGAACCATCAATATCTAAAGTATCTTCATTAATCATTGACTGCACTACAACGGGGTAGCCTCCCCCAATGGTAACATCTCCCACTTGTACAGCGCGGGTTTTACGGCGTTTGATGGTAGTATCAAAAGCGGGTTGACTAGGTGTAGTGTTGGTAATTTCTAGAGTTGGCAGAGTTTGCATAATCTAAACAGGTAGATTTTCTGTAGCTAAAATATCAGATGACCAGGGCTTATACTTCTCAGATTGCCACAATTGAGGGTATTTTAGGTGATAAATTGGAAAAGTAGATAGGGAATACTTCGACTTCGCTCAGTAACCAGAGGCAAGACGCAAGAGGCAAGAGGCAAGAGTTTGACAACGAACAACTGACAACTGACAACTGACAACTGACAACTGACAAATTTTAATGACCGACTTAAATTTACTAAATTGATGCGTAAAAGGATATGATATAAGACATCACTTCAGTCATCAAATAATGAACGCTTTATGAAAACAGAAACCGTTCGCACGACATTAAACATTCCCAGAGAACTGCTAGAAGCCACAGATAAAGCAGTTATGGAAGGAAAAGCTAAAAGTCGGAATGATTTTGTCGCTCAGGCTTTACGAAGAGAACTAGCCTTACAAAAGAGATCTGAAATTGATGCCGCATTGGCAGAAATGGCTAATGATCCAGATTATCAGGCAGAAGTATTAAAACTAGAATTGGAATTTGCCACAGCGCAGTGGGAGGCGTTGCAGTTAGGGGAATCGCCAAGATGAGAAGGGGTGAGGTTTATGATGCGCGTTTAGAAATGACTGAAGGCTCAGAGCAGGGAGGAACTCGCCCAGTGATCATTGTCAGTCGTGATGTGATTAATCTTTCCAGCCCTGTAGTTTTAGCAGTACCATGTACGACCTATCAAGATGGGAAGCGAGTTTACCCTACCCAAGTTTTAATTTTATCACCAGATGGCGGACTCAAGAAAGACTCGATCGCTATGGCCGATCAAGTGCGGGTGTTATCTAAGACCCGCTTTTTGCGTTTAAGAGGGATACTTTCTGAAGCTGTAATGACACATTTAGAGCAAGCTTTGTTAATTGCATTAGATTTACCAGGGTAAAAATTAGTAATTTGAGTTAAAAATTCGATGATTTCGCCATGTTGGTTATCTTACATATCACTGTAGCCATAGCGAAGCGTTTCCTAAAAATCGCTTTGCTTATATTTATGTAATACTTTACTTTAGTGATTATTCATGCAAGACAGCCCCAAACGATATTTTTTTAATTAAGCTTAGATTAGTGTGAAAAGTACATTAAGTAATAGGACAAAATTAATTACACAAATATCTGGACTGAAATCCTTAATTAGCAAAGGATTGGTAAATAAATAATATATAATTAATACTGTCTTGGTACTTAAAAAATAAAAATTATACCCAAAATATGTCTAAACCAGTAAAAATATCAAATCATTTTACAAAACAGTCTCAAGAAAAAGAGAAAGAGAAGGAACTAATCAACGAAGTTACTCTGCTCTTAAAAACCTTGATTGATCAGGAAGAAGTTATAGTTAAGGAAATATTAGGTTGTCTCTATGATGTTGGCTCGACTAATTTAGTAAATCAAAAATTCAAGTTTGGAACTCTCAATAAAACTCTAAAATTCCTGACTAAAATGTCTAAGCCTGCATTTAAAATGCTTGGTTGGCAATGGTTTAAGAAAAATTGCCCTAATTTGATTACTACATGGCTATACAGTCAAGTTACATTTATTAGAGTAGAGAATACGAAAGTAGAAATAGTGACAGAAAATGAAAATCTAAGTTTAGTTTCTATGTCTAAACTTCCCGAAGAAAATCAAATTAATCAGGTAAAAAAATTGCATTTACAAGTGAAATTGTTAACAAGTATTTTAGTTGTTATAATAACTTTATTTAGTGGGAGTTTGATTTGGCTAAGTTATTCGTTACACCAATCGCATTTGCAAACTGTTGAAAACCTACAAAATCAAGTAAAAACTCTGAAATCTAGTATAAATAAACGTTAATAAAAACCGTCTGAAGTTCAGTGAAAGCCAATAAGACAATGACAGAGAAAGGCCAGCCCACAATATTTAGATCATCTTTTTTATGGAATTCTCTTCAGAACGAGATTTGGTGGTTTGACACAGAGCTTAAATTCTATTTAAGAGTGTTAACTCACACCTGTTAGACCCTACCCTCTATACCCTGATTGTTGAGTATGCCATTAGTTGCAAAACTTAATACAGTTGCTAGTCAAGACTTTTTCTAATATGTATCCGTATTTTGGTAAACTTGAAAACTGAAATAGCTAAGAAAACGACGCTAAGACAAGCAATTTAAAGGGGATACTTGTGGAAAATACACTTGGGTTAGAGATTATAGAAGTAGTTGAGCAAGCGGCGATCGCTTCCTCTAAGTGGATGGGTAAGGGCGAAAAGAACATTGCTGACCAAGTAGCAGTCGAAGCCATGCGTGAACGGATGAACAAAATCCATATGCGTGGTCGCATCGTTATCGGTGAAGGCGAACGGGACGAAGCCCCTATGCTTTACATTGGTGAAGAAGTCGGTATCTGTACTCAACCCGATGCCGCAAAGTTCTGTAACATTGAAGAACTCGTAGAAATTGACATCGCTGTTGACCCTTGCGAAGGTACTAACCTAGTTGCTTACGGTCAAAATGGCTCAATGGCAGTTTTGGCAATTTCTGAAAAAGGCGGTTTATTTGCTGCTCCTGACTTCTACATGAAGAAACTCGCTGCACCACCAGCAGCTAAAGGTCTTGTTGATATTAACAAATCTGCTACAGAAAACCTGAAAATCCTTTCTGAGTGCTTAAACCGTTCCATTGAAGAATTGGTAGTAGTAGTAATGGATCGTCCTCGTCACAAAGACCTAATTCAAGAAATTCGCACCGCTGGTGCTAGAGTTAGACTAATCAGCGATGGTGACGTTTCTGCTGCTATCTGTTGCGCCTTTGCTGGTACTAATATTCATGCTTTAATGGGTATCGGTGCTGCACCCGAAGGTGTAATTTCTGCTGCTGCTTTACGCTGCTTGGGTGGACACTTCCAAGGACAACTAATCTATGATCCAGAAGTAGTACAAACCGGTTTAATTGGTGAAAGCAGAGAAGGTAATCTTGCCCGTTTGCAAGAAATGGGTATTACTGATGGAGACAAGGTTTATAACGCTAATGAATTAGCTTCTGGTGAAACAGTGCTATTTGCTGGTTGCGGTATCACGCCTGGAACTCTCATGGATGGTGTCCGCTTCTTCCACGGTGGGATTAGAACCCAAAGCTTGGTTATTTCTAGCCAATCCAAAACCGCCCGGTTTGTGGATACAGTTCACTTGGTTGAAGAACCCCAGGTTATTCAATTGCGGTAGTAATTAGTCAGTAGTCAGTGGTCATTAGTCCGTTGTTACTAACCACTGACAACTGACAACTGACAACTGACACCTAACCAATTACTAATTTAAGAAATGAATATTGCAGTGGTGGGGTTAAGCCATAAAACAGCCCCTGTAGAAGTTAGAGAAAAATTAAGTATTCCTGAACATCAAATCGAAGGGGTAATTGCTCAACTTCTTAGTTATCCTCATATTGATGAAGTTGCTATCCTCAGCACTTGTAATCGGTTGGAAATTTATATCGTTAGTAACGAAACTACTCAAGGGATTCACGAAATTACGCAGTTCTTTTCTGAATATAGTAAATTGCCGATTATGTCTTTAAGACATCATCTATTTATGTTACTGCATGGTGATGCTGTCACCCATATTTTACGGGTTGCGGCTGGGTTGGATAGTCTGGTTTTGGGTGAAGGTCAAATTCTCGCTCAAGTGAAAAATACCCATAAACTCGGACAACAATTTAATGGTATAAAAACCATTTTAAATCGGTTATTTAAACAAGCTTTAACGGCAGGTAAACGAGTTCGCACAGAAACCAGTATTGGGACTGGTGCAGTTTCCATCAGTTCGGCCGCTGTGGAATTAGCACAGATGAAAGTAGAAAGTTTATCTACAAATCGTGTGTCTATTCTCGGTGCTGGGAAAATGTCCCGGTTATTGGTACAACATCTGATTTCTAAAGGTGCAACTCAAATTAGTATTGTTAATCGTTCCCGGGAAAGGGCTGAAGAATTGGCCAAGTAGTTCGCAGAACAACCTATCAAAATTCATTTACTCCCAGAAATGATGTCAGTGATTGCCGATAGTGATATAGTTTTTACTAGCACTTCTTCAACTGAACCCATTCTAGATCGGGCTAAATTGGAAATGGTG
>JANMGZ010000187.1:0-3229 GCA_031374905.1 Dolichospermum sp. OTE_70_metabat_362_sub | reverse complement strand
AGGATTAAAAAATGTTGTTCCTGCCAACAAATCAAAACCCAGCAAAATTAAAGCCGCAGCTAATACTGGTGTAGATACCAGCACCAAAGCCGAAGTTGCGATCATTGCCCAACAAAACAACGGCATTTGGAAGATGCCCATACTGGGAACACGCATCTTCCAAAGGGTGACGAGAAAGTTAATCGCCCCCAAAATCGAAGAAGTCCCCAATAGCAGCACACTCATAATCCAAATTCCCTCTCCCACCTGGCCTGTTACTAAACTCAGTGGTGGGTAAGAAGTCCAACCAGCATCAGGGGCATCACCTACAGCCAAACTAGCAACAAGTAATACACCTGCTGGGGGAACCATCCAAAAGGCCACAGCATTCAGGCGCGGAAATGCCATATCTCTCGCCCCAATCATCAGCGGGATTAAATAATTAGCAAAACCCGCCCCCGTTGGCACAATCCACAAGAAAATCATGATTGTGGCATGGAGAGTAAACAGGCTGTTGTAAACTTCAGGCGTGACAAAATCCACCTCTGGAGTCCGTAATTCTGTCCGCACCAAATCAGCCATTACGCCGCCAATGCAGTAAAAAATAAACGAAGTGACTAGATATTGAATCCCAATCACTTTATGGTCTGTACTAAAACCAAAAAAGTCTCGCCAATGCCTTTCCTGATGTTCTTCCACAGGTTTGGGGATATTAACCGTTTCTTGTAACTGTGCTTGTGTCATATTTTAAAGAAAAAGTAAGCCCACTATTTCAGTAGGAGGGGTTTAGCACTGCTTAGTGGTGTTAACTTAAGTCACAGATAGCTTATTTGTGGGCTTCCACACCCGCCCGGAACTTAAGTTCCGGTCTAATAGCTCAAGTGTACTGAAGTACACTAAAAAGTATTTCTATTATTTAGTCATCTTTAGATGACTTTTGCTATGAGACTGGGAATTCATTCCCAGGCGTTACCCAGGCGTTACTGAATCTCTATCTATTGATTCAGTAACGCCTGAATTTTGCTGTATTTTGTAACCCCTGCAACTCAAGTAATTTCTAAACTACTTAATTTGATGCAGAATTTCTGAGTGAATGCCCATATCGTGAGTGTAAGGAGAGAGAAATTCATCGACCGTCATGGACATCGAATTCATCGCTACCGCTTGATTGGGGATATCTTTACTAGCAACTAGCTGTTCTTGCATCCAACTATCAAAAGCTGCTTGTGTCTCTACAACAACTTTGCTTTTCATTACTCCGTGGTAAGGTCCACACAGTTCAGCACAAATTAGGTCATAATCACCCGCTTTTCTGGGGGTAAACCGCAAATTAGTTTGTCTACCAGGAATAGCATCCTGTTTCACCCGAAATTCTGGAATCCAAAAGGCGTGGATCACATCGTTAGCTGTCATGTTAATTTCCACTGTTTTGCCAATGGGTAAATGCAGTTCACCAGTTGTTACGTCATTATCTGGATATGTAAATAACCAGGCATATTGCATTCCCGCGACGTTGATGGTTAATTCTGCTGGTTTGGTAACTGTATCAGCATCTAATTGTGATCCTTGTTCAGATGCTTCTGTACTGATGAGAGTGGCAGCCATAGCCTTTTTCGGCATATTCATGGCATCCTGCATCATTGGTGCGCCATGAGCCGAATGGGGATCAAAGCCGCCCATGTTGTTATATACATCAAAACTGTAGAGAGAAATACCGATAACGATAATTGCGGGGATCGCAGTCCAGAGGATCTCTAGAGGCACATTACCTTCAATTGCTGGCCCATCTTCATTGTCACCAGCCCGGCGACGATATCTAATAACAGCGTAAATTAAAACACCTTCAACAATCAAAAATATGCCTGTAGAAACAGTCATCATGGTGTTGAATAGACCATCTACCAAGGGGGCTTCATCGGAGGCCGCTACAGGTAACAGACCGTGATTTTGACCGTACCAGAGACTAGTGAGAGTGAGGACAATGCCAATGAGTAATGTCCAGATTGCATTTGGAATTTTCACGGCTTATTTAGTGATTAATTAACTATTTTATCTCAATACCTTTGATTCGTAGGTTGGGTTGAGGTACGAAACCCAACAAATGCGTTGAGTTGCGCTGTCGCTTAACCCAACAAAGCAGAAAATGGGAAAGGTATTTTTATCTGCAAGTTACTTCACTTAATTAAAGTGACTCCACTTACTAAGGTAGTGCAGACGATGAGATATAGTGTCCGCTGGTCTGAAATCTTTATTAATTTTTTTGATTAAGAACACAATTTTGAGTACAAGGGAGATAAGTTGTCTTGCCTAGGTTAGATGACAATTAGGCAAAAATTTTCAGAAATTCCTCTTAATTTCCCTTAATTAATTATTTCCATTTGCAAAACAGCACGAAATCTTACAGCGAAAACTAGCTAAAGTGATCCAAAGTATAAGGGAAAGCTGATTTCTATATTCTGACCTATACGTTAGGGTGAGTAGAAGTTGGTACTAAATCAAAATAGAAAATTTTCGACTTCAAGCACAAGCGGGTAAGAAGGTATTGTTAATGAATGAATTTGTCCTAGAACAACAAAATAAAGCGGCCACAGTAGCACAACAGCCCCAAGAGATGATTCGTCGCTTGGTGTGGAAAATATGCGTAGCCACCTTGATTTTGATGGCTATAGGCAGTGCTACCCGCGTTATGAATGCTGGACTTGCTTGCCCTGATTGGCCTTTGTGCTATGGGGAATTAGTTCCAGCCAAGCAAATGAATCTCCAAGTGTTTTTGGAGTGGTTTCATCGCCTAGATGCAGCTTTAATTGGTTTTAGTGCGATCGCTCTTTGTGGTTTATCCTGGTGGCATCGTCAACATTTACCCAAATGGCTACCTTGGGCATCTACATTTGCCCTGTTTTTAATCGTCTTCCAAGGGATTTTGGGAGGACTGACTGTAACTCAATTGTTGCGGTTTGATATCGTTACCGCCCATTTAGGAACAGCGTTACTATTTTTCACCACGTTGTTAATTATCGGTACAAGTTTGACTCCCTATCAAGGAACGGGAACAGTAGGAAAGTTGCCTTGGGTGGGGGCAATTGCTGCTGTTTTTGTCTACTTGCAAAGTTTACTTGGGGCAATAGTCGGTTCTCGCTGGGCTTTACACCAATGTTTGGCAGGGGAACAACTTTGTGATGTCATGTACAGCCATATTTTTGGCGTAGTACCGCCGACTATGGCTACTTTAGCAGTAGTTTTAATTTCTTGG
>JANMGZ010000113.1:0-10904 GCA_031374905.1 Dolichospermum sp. OTE_70_metabat_362_sub | reverse complement strand
TCTGATTTACAAGCGTCCAGGTCAAAAAAATCAGGTGATTAAAAATCTGATTAGACCATAAAATGGCGATTGCACAGAAATTTACTCGTTGAAATGGTAATTTTTCGATTACTAACTTCCCCAAATTTCTTGCTCATACTGTTGACAAAATCTCTACCTTATCGAATGAAACAGCCCTGGGGATTCAGGGGGGTGCGAGGAGGGGGCTAAGATGTACCTCATAAGAGCGGAAACCGCTGTATTGTGATCAGAAACGCCGTTCAATTAGTGAAAGTTTAAATACTTTAATTCTGATTTGGGAAACACTTGAATCAGAAGATATGAAAAATCAACTTGAATTTTTGTGAAATTCTACCATTAACTACTATAGATATTGTTGTAAAATTTTTTGCCAAGCTTGAATATGAGAATCTTTTACCTCCGTTGAACTTCTAGCATCTCTTACTAATTCTTCAGTATATGTATGAATAAATTCATGATAATCTTCTATAAAACGCAAGTAATATTTTAAAGTATTCACAATACCATTAGCAATAATTTCTAAACCTCTTTCTGTTTTAATATTTAAAATCAATTCATTAATAAATTCTTCTTCATCTTTATTAATAAAACAGTCTTTATATGTCGTCAGAATATAATACCTTTGTATTGTTGTATTGGCAGATTTTTTTACTATATCTAATATCATATTTCTATCAATAGGGATATTATGTTTTATCTCTAATATTTCAAATGGATTATTATGGTTATCCCTTATTTCTATATCACCATAACCATGTTTATCAGCAGAAGTATGAACATTTAAAGATAGTAATATTTTATTTTCAAATCTACGAATAGTTTTAAATAGTTGTTTATAAATAGCAAAAATTACAATAACTGGTAGTCTAGAACTTAAAGGTTCTTCCAAATGTCTTTCTACCATTTTCATCACTCTATTAATATTGATGATATTTACAGAATTAGCAACTTCTAGCGTTTCCGAAAAAACAACTTCATGAGATTGGCACAGAAGATGTAATTGTGCCAAAATATAAACTAAACAATTTTCAAGATCAATCGTTTGATTTTCAATTTTATCAATCAACTTTAGAAAAGGTTCAACTAAGCTTTTACTCCTTAATGGTAATTTGACTCCCTCATTAAAATTCCAGATAATTTCTGCGCGTGTTGCTTTTGTTAAAAATGCAGTTTCTTTATTAGCGTATCGTGGAAAATTTATTTTAAAAAATGGTGTAGTTACCTTAGTATCAAGGACTCTAGCAGAATATCCATTTGGAAATTTAGCCATGTGTAACCTAATATCTTGCTCAGGTTTAATTATTTTCTTGAGTAAAGTTGTAATAATTACCTGAATTAAAGATTTATCAGTTTCTATTTTCTGAATAAAAATATCTAGACTTACTTTTATTTCTTCCTGAATTTCTGATAACGCTTGATTTTCAATTAATTCAGTTCCTTGCTGATAAAATTTTTCTAATGCTTCTATTTCTTGATTATAATTATATTTCATATAAATAATTCCTGTTGTTTAGAATCAGATTGTTCCATACGGTTATTAGCTAGATTTACATAATCAGGATTAATTTCAATTCCTAAATAGTTTCTATTTAAATTTCTAGCTGCTACACAACTAGTACCACTACCACAAAAAGGATCAAGAACAAAATCACCTTCCTGAGTCAATAATTTAATAAGTTCCTGAATAATATATATAGGATAAACTGCTGGATGATGATTATTTTTAGTAATTTCTACCGGACTTTCAATTATGTCTTTTTTCATCGTGTTTCCTAAAATTCTAATAATAGTAAAACCATTATTCTTAATTTGGTTATTTCTGCCTCCATCTTGTCCACCATAAGCTAATTTATGTACACCATGAATTTTCATTCTAAATCCTTCAATTTCTCCATTATGTACTGCCAAAATAGCTTGATTTAATGCTTTAATAGCAGTTATTTTTTGTTCTTCCCTTAAATCTGAATTTTTGATTAATTCCAGATATTTTTTACCTAATTTATCAGAAGGTTTACTTTTGATACTTTTATTAAAACTATCTAAGTGTTGTAAATAATTATCTAAATTAAAGTAATAATCTTTTGATTTAGCAAATATGAAAAAAGGTTCTGTTGCTTGTATCAATCTTCTTTTATCTTGGCGTGGTGTAGGATTTAATTTTGACCATGTAATTTGATTAATAAGAAAAATACTTTGATTTTGGGTGGCTTGAATTGCAAACTTATAAGGAATTAGAGATAAACTACCATTAATATATTTATCTCCCAGATTAAAAACTATTGCTCCTGTTTTTTTCAAAACTCGCACACATTCCCAAAAGACTGTTAATATATTTTCTAAATATTCTGCTTCAGTTGTTTCATTACCTATGCCTAAATCACCATTTCCATAATCACGTTGCTGAAAATATGGCGGTGAGGTAATGATTAAATCAAAAGTTTCATTTTCTATATGTTTGAGTATAGATAAATTATCACCAAGAAGAATTTTATCTTTGTTATCTAAAATTTCTTGTAATTTCATACAATTATCAATCAATTTATATTAGCTTTCTTACACCTAAGTTACTATACAGGATTTTTGTGTTTTAAACTACGATGTAAACAAAAATTAATATTTCAATTTTCAAAATATTTAATAATTAATCTTTTCAGCCCTCAATCACCCGCACATAAATAGCCCGTGCTATTTCTCGATCTATAGTCATAGATAAACCACCACATTTAATTACAAAAGTAGGAAATTGCTGTTCTACACTAATCGTATTTCCTGTTTTAATTCCCAGTAATATCAGCTTTTTTCTAATCGTCTCATTTTGACTTTGACAAACAGTAACTATCCCACAATCACCTGATTTCAGCAATTCTAAAGAACAACCAATAATACTAAAAGGAGTAAACATTGCAGTATAAAAATAAAAGGTGAAAATTGAAATGATAAATGTCTTCTATTGTTGCTGATGTAACAGGATTTAATTGGTGTCAATTAGATTCTTTTCTTAACTGGTGACTAATGTATATCAGGTGACAGTTTAGATTAATTATAAATGGTTCAGGTAATCTTTTTACACAAATTTGATGATGTATTTATATAATTATTGATTGACTAATTTACTTCAATTACAGAATATTTCGAGGGATAAATTATGAATCGTGTTGTTGGACTATTAGCCGGTTTTCTTACTACCACTGCTTCTTTAGTTACAACTATCGAAGCTAATGCTCAACAATTAATACCAAGATCAGACGATATTAACCACACATATAGTGGAGTTGATCGTTGCGGCGCACAGCAAAATCTAGTTGAATCAGAAAGTGCAGCTAAAAATCATGTACGTAATCTTTCTAGCCAACTTAAAATGCCAGTATTTCTTGTAGACTATAGCATTATTAAGGAAGCTACGCGTCGTTGGAAAGAAAAAGGTAGATTTGGAGAGGTAATAGGTAGAAAGTGCGAAACTACCATGACCATTAAAGTGAATTACCAAATTCAATTTAAATAGCTCAATAACACTCCTCAAATAACGCAAAATGGTTACGGATTATCTATCAATGCGTATTTCCTAAATTCTCTGAATTTTAAGTAATTTGGCACAAAATTTGCAAATATGAACGGGAGAATTTGAATTTTTATAAAAAATTCATAGTTATCCTTGATTATCTATTTATTCTTTTTAGCCTTTTCTGTGGCTTAACGATGAAAGATCAATATTTAAATAAGTTTATTGGATTTATTATCTCCTTCAAAAGTTCCTTGTAGTCAGCATATCCTAATTTTTTAGCAAGACTGATTGCGTAAAGCTTAACTCTTTCTATTTTGTTACTTTCTATTGCTTCTGCCAGTTTATCAGTCAAAATTAATGTGGATTCTTGATCAATTTTTTCCTTTTCAGCTATGGCTTTAAGTTTATCTGCCTCTGCTTTTGCATCTTGAGAAGAATAACCCAATTGCCACACTAAACCTCCTAAAACTTCTGTCTCTTGAGATGAGTCTTTAACTAATTTACGAATTAATGTAAATAGGCAAATTCTAGAATTACATGGTGGAGAAAGGGAACTAAACCCTTCATTATTAAATGTATGAACATCTCCTCTATGATTAACATTAGTAGTTCTTTGAACCAAAATATTTTGATTTACTGGTGCTACCGTTTTTTGTAATTTAGATAGAGTTTTTGTAGTCTCTTGGGCTATCGCTGGATAGGCACTTATAGTGATAGTCGCAGTTAAACTGACAATGTATTTTAGACGCATAGATAAAGCCTCAATTTTGTGATTGCTAGTTTATTTGCTATTTTTATTAGCAGAATAAGAATAATATTTACTTTCTATAAAAACAGGTACTAAAAATATATTAAAATATAATGTATTAGCTCAATCAAAGCATAATCTATTTGACAATTACTTAATCTAAAAATGATTATTGATTGTATTCATACTCAACGACACGCACATAAATAGCCCGTGCTATTTCTCTATCTATAGTCATGGATAAATTGCCATATTTAATGATAAAAGTAGGAAATTGCTGTTCTACAGTAATCATATTTCCTGTTTTAATTTCCATTGAGATGAGCTTTTTTCTAATTATCTCATCTTGGCTATTACAAACAGTAACTATTCCACATTCTCCTGATTTTAGCAATTCTAAAGAGCAACCCATAATACTAAAAGAAGTAAACATTACAGTATGAAAATAAAAAGTCAAAATTGCAATGATGAAGGATATTTATCATCCTTCATCATTGTTCAAACTAAAACATCAAAGTTAAGTTAAACCACGATGAGCAAGATCAACGGAGTCAAGGATGCTAATCCTCCGAAGTGCTTCGTTTTGCTATAGGTAACATCAAACTTCGCGAACGCTGACAAGAGAGGATCATTTATTTTCTGACGTACTCTTATTGCCATGATTTCTATCATCATGACGATCTCTATCATCATGACGATCATTGTGATGTTTGTGGCAGTGCCGACGGCCACCAGCAGCAGTAGGATCAGCAGAGTATGATTCACTCTTATTGTCGCGATCATTATTGTCACGATCACTATTGTCGCGATCACTATTGTCACGATCATTATTGTCGTGATTCCAGTGGCAGTGACGATGATGACTAGTAGCAACAGGATTAGTATCAGTAGAAGTGGGACTAATAGAATTAGCAAAGATGGGGCTAATAGAAGCTACCATCAATGTAGCCGTAGCCAGAAATACTTTGGCAAAATTCATGAATTATTTCCTATTATTAGGTCTGGGTTTTAGAGATGTTTCCAGCATGATGCTAAAGATGAGAATGAAACATATTTTCATCCTGTATCTTTAGCCAAAAATCCTTTAGCAAAATTCATAAATTATCTCCTATTTTTAGGTCTGAGTTTTAGGGATATTTATGGCGTTATGTTGAAGATAAAAGATATTTCTCATCCTTCATCTTTGTTCAAACTAAAACATCAAAGCTTGAGGCAAGTGCTATAACTATTGACAATTGCGATATTTGAGATGATAGATCCAACCACGTCCATCAAGATCAAGAGAGTCAACGGTGGCAATCCCTTCGCCTTTGGCAACCATTGAAGTGTTAATTCGCATAATTACACTCTTGCCACAGGCAGACCAAACCTCACCCTCTAAATTATGGTGAACATCATAATTTTTTTCGCCCTTCAACTCATCTATGAACTTCGTACTGCCGCCACCAGTATAATAGTATTCTGTCCTTAGAGTTCCAGTGGTATTAGGAGCAACATAACCCCGATAATCAGCATCGTAGATGGCAATTTGTTTACCTTGAGGTATTCCGATGGGAACAGCCAAAGCACAGCTTTTTCGCTTTTCTTCTGGCTTGCCATTCCCCTGGGCTATAAACTTATCAAATAAAAATCTGAGTTCTTGACCATCGGGGCTAACACTCACATTAGCAGACCCATCCGGGCAACCGCTACCACCATAACCTATCTTGTCTACAATTTCAACTTTCTCATTAGCAAAAGTGGGGCTAATAGAAACCACAATTAATGTAACCGTAGCCAAAAATAATTGGGCAAAATTCATGAATATTCTCCTAATTATTAGGTTTAAGTTTTAGCAATGTCTGCGACGGGATGCGGAAGATGAAGGATATTGTTCATCCTTCATCTTTGTTTAAACTAAAACATCAAAGCTTTAGGCAAAGTTCTACAATTATTTGTTAGCCCATTGCTGATATTCGACATGATAAACCAAACCCCTGTGAGCAAGCTCAAAGGAGTCAACGGTGGCAATCCCGTCGCCTTTGGCGACCATTGAAGTTCTCATTCGCATAATTATATCCTTGCCACAGGGAGCCCAAACCTTACCTATCGACACTAAATCATGTTGAACATCATACTCTTTTTCGCCCTTCAACTCGTCTGTGTACTTCGTACCGCCACCACCAGTATAATAGTATTCTGTCCTTAGAGTTCCAGTGGTATTAGGAGCAACATAACCTTTATAATTACCAGCGTAGATGGAAACTTGAAAGCCTCCAGGTACTTTGATGGGAATGGCTAAATCACAGTTTCTTCGCTTTTCTTCTGACGTCCCATTCCCCTTGGCTATATACTTATCAAATAGAACGGTTAGTTCTTGACCATCGGGGCTAACAGTCACACTAGCAGACCTATCAGGACAACCGCTACCACCATAGCCTACCTTGTCTACAATTTCAACTTTAGGATTATTAGAAGGGGTGGGGCTACTACCACCAGCAAAGCTGGGACCAATAGAAGCTACCATTAATGTAGCTGTAGCTAGAAATACTTTTGCAAATTTCATGAATGCTCTCCTGATGGTTAGGTTTAAGTTTTAGAGATATTTGCCGCAGGATGCTAAAGATGAGGATGAAACATAATTTTTATCCTGTATCTTTAGCTAGAAATATTTTTACAAAATTCATGAATACTCTCCTATTGTTAGGTCTGATTTTTAGACATATCTGGAAAGAAATAATAAATATCAATAAGAGGATGAAAAATATTTTTCATCCTCATGCTTAATAAGCTCTGAATCCAAAGCTGATTAAGATTTAGAAATCCAATAATTAAGCAAGATAAGGTTCTTGATGAGTCTTAATTGTGCAGTTAGAACGAGGATAGGTAACACACAATAAAGCAAATCCTTTTTCCATTTGCTCATCATCTAGGAAAGATTGATCGTCTTGATTGATTTCACCTTCAACAATCTTACCTACACAGCTAGAGCAAGCGCCAGAATGACAAGAGAAAGGTAATTCAATCCCAGCTTCTTCCGCTCCTTCGAGAATTGTAGTGTCTTCGTCAATTTCAACTGTAGTGTCAAAATCTTCTTTTTTGCTGATCAATCTGACTTGATAACTTGCCATTTTTCAATTCTCCTCAAATGTGAATGAAGTGAGTTTTTTGAGTGAGTTAAATTTCCCTAATTGAATTCAAAATTCAAAATAAAGGATCTAACTTTTGAACTTTGAACTATTGGCCGCAAGGTACACCAGTGGGAGTACCATCATCTGTTTTAAAAGACTTGCCACAACCGCAGGTATCAGTTGCATTGGGATTGGAAAACTTGAAACCGCTATCCATGACTCCCTCAACAAAATCAACTACCACACCTGCTAATAAAGGCGCACTTTTAGCATCAACGTAAATCAACACATTTCCTTGTTGAGATACGACATCATCAGGTTGGGGCTTACTGGTAATTTCGATGCCATACTCGTAGCCACTGCAACCACCATCTTTAACGGAGATACGGACACCTTTTGTAGCGTTATTAGTTTCCGCGGTTGCAGAACCTTTTAAAAATGCCCGCAGACGAAATTCAGCCTTTTCTGTTAAAGTAACAGTCATTTTGTTTCCTATTCTGTAGCGAATATTCTGATTTGAGATGAGGATTTCGGAAAAGTGGTACTTTATACCGTCGCAGTCTGAGATTGGGAATATCTCCAAGGCGCAGTATTACCGCATACTGAACAATTGCGATCGCGGTGAGAACGGCGTTTAGCAAATTCCATTCTGTTCAAGTCAATCGTCAGCAACTCATACAACAGCTGTTGACTAAAACCAGTAATCAGCTTCACAGCTTCCAAAGCCGTTAAACAAGCCAAAGTCCCAGAAACAGCCCCCAGCACAGAAAAACCGCGCCGGTCCCAATCAGGCTTTTCTGGAAACAGACAGGATAAACAAGGCGTAACACCAGGAATAATCGTGGTGAGGTAAGCCTCCATTCCATCCATAGCCGCCTCTACCATGGGCTTACGCCAGCGGACACAGGCTGCATTTAACAAATTGCGTTCCGTGAAATTGTGAGCGCAATCCAAAGCCATATCCGCCGACTGCACCAACTCATCCACATTTTCAGCGGTAATGTAATCGTGAACCACGTCCACTTGGACATTAGGATTGATGGCTTTGAGTGTTTCTTGGGCTTTAAATACTCTGGGTTTACCCACCCAGTCATCAGTCATTAAAACCTGACGATTCATATCATCTAGCCGCAAATCTCCACCCCGGACTAGGATTAGCCGCCCAACGCCCGCTACTGCTAGGTAAAGCGCCGCCGTACCACCTAATCCACCCACACCCGACACCAAAACAGTCGCTGATTTCAGGCGTTTTTGAGCTACTTCGCCAAAATTAGGCAGCATCATTTGACGACTATAGCGTTCCAATTCGGAAGGCGTTAGGTTGATCACTTTTTAACTCCTAATCTGAGGTAATTTCTGTCAGGGTGACTACATTTTTTCGCTTATCATTAAATACCTTGAACAGCTTTTGTTCATGGGGTGTTGATTCTATAAACACCTGATAAGCTTGTTCCAAAGCAACACAATATTTCTCTAATCTTTCTTCGTCACTTATTTGAGGATAAGTATCATCAATTTGACTCATGAATTGAGAAAACTTCTTCAAAATATGTAAACGATTTACATTTACAAATTTTTGGTCGTAGGGCAGTTTAAAAAATATAAAAAATTCTTCTGCATCTACGAGCTTTTTGAATTCATCTATATTGGTACTCATTTAGAATTCTCCATTTTTTTGAGTTGTTGCTTGAGTCCATCTAACTGACAGTAGATTTCATAAGTTGCAGCAGCAACATCCATAAGTTTGTGGTAGTCTGTGGGCAAACCTTCCGCTAAATCATGCAGATCCATTTTCATTTGACCTGCTTTACTATTTAGCTTTTTGATCTTGGTTGTAATTTCCTCAATTGTCATTGGTAATTGGTAATTGGTAGAAATTAGATTTGCGGTTGGAAACCGCAGCTACACAATCAAAGTCCACCTGCGTGGACTAAGAAAAAATTAGGGTCTTTAAACCCACGAAGGTGGGTTTTGTCTGTATAGCCGCGACTTCTAGTCGCCCCTTTACAAACATCTGACCACTGACCAATTAAAGATTGCCGACTTCGGGGAAACGCTTGGCTAAATCAATGCCTTTTTCTACAAATTTTGCTCCTTCTTCGTTTAATTTTTCAAAGGAATCAAAACCAAAACGATGAGCATCACGTAAGGTTTTGACGGCTAATAATAAGCGTCCAGAAAATATTAAAGCCCAGCCGAAACCCTCATGTCCTAATTCAATTACCACATTAGAAATGAGTCCGGTTTCCTTTTCAATATTGGCAGCTACAGCCCGAAAGAAGGCATTAATTCGGGAGATTGTGGCGGGATCAATTTCACCTTCTATGGAAATTTCCCGTTTCTTTTGCTTAGTAACAATATAGGGTTTGAGGATTAATTCATCAGTCCAAGTCCGGTAAAAACCATAACTATCTTGCGCCCGGATTTGTTGAACTAATGATTTATGAAAAAGAGTTAAAACTACCTCTGAATTGTTACCCGTTCCATTCACATCATTTGTACTCATAATGTTGCTTCATTCTCAAGTTCTTCAGCAAAACTAGGTTTTTTCTGGACTAAAGCTTTCCGTAACCAAGGTGGAGGATTACCTTTGAGAGTTTTGACTAATTTGTTGAGAATGTCTTCAATCTTTTCCTCTTCAGATTTAGCCTTAACTGGAGTTACATTCTTCTTAATTAAACGAGCGGCTGCACTACCACCAATAGCCACAACATAAACGATTGTGCAATCATTCAGGGCTTGCAGTTTAGGGGTAATTTTATCTTCATTACCATCTTCTTTTAGATCACCTTCAAATTTGAGGGTTTCTATGAATTCATAGCCGTTATCGGAAATTTCATAAACATCAATTTCCTTAGCCCAACCAAAGTGAGCATTAACATGAATTCGGTCAGTTGTAGTAAAAGCAATTTTCACTTTCATTTGTCCTTTGTTGGTTGTCAGTTGTCATTTGTTGGTGGTTTCATACTAATTATTCTGAATTAAGATGAACGAACCACGGAGGCACAGAGGACACAGAGATAGAAAATATTACAAATTTTGGCGTATTTTTGGAATGAAATGGTATCAGTTTTTATTTGTTAATTACTGATGACCATTGGTTCATCATGGATGATTCTTCTTGTTCTATGAATAGGTTTCCCATGCCAAAAAGAAGCTCAATAGTGCCGCGGTAGCCTACTTTGGTAAATAGACCATTTCCTAAACGGTCATAGATAGGAATACCAAGACGATAGAGAGGAATAGAAAGGCGTTTAGAGATGGTATTCACATTAGAATTTCCAATCAATAAATCAGAACCTAATGCCAACTTTTCAAAATCCTCTAAATCACCAATAGTGACATTCTTGATAGGAAGTAGTTCAAGTAAAGGAGAACGAGTTGTGGTGACAGCATTATGAATTTCTGCTCCCATTGATTGCAAAAACCCAACTATAGTCCACAACAAATCTGGTTCTAAAGCTAAAGATACTCGTTTGGAACTAAAATAAAAGTGAGTATCTAACATTGCATCTTGCAATTG
>JANMGZ010000091.1:0-9921 GCA_031374905.1 Dolichospermum sp. OTE_70_metabat_362_sub | reverse complement strand
AAAGGAAGGCAATAAAGAAAACACGATTCGGATTTTTGTTAAATTGGGAATAGTGATCAGATGGAAAAGTGTCCAGTAAATACTTGACTGATCACGGGTAATAGGTGATAGGTAATGGGTAATTGTCAATTGTTAATCGGTAAGATTCTTACCCCCAGTCACCTTCAGCCAAATATGTCAGGGATAAATAATAAGCGATGACAATGGCAAGAAATGAATCTGTAGCGAGTATGGTCATGTTTCTCTGTTTTGGTACGGCAATTTTATCTCTGGCTGTCCATTGGCAAACTATGAGAACAACAGGGCAATTAGATCCATCTGTATCCACGGAGGTAGATAAATCTCGCTCACCGATGGAAATTGGGAATAGTGCCATTGCGGCTTCTGTTCCTACTTCTTCACCAAAATCTGCGGTAATTAACTCGGATTCTGGCTGGAAAACCCGGAAATTAAGTCGGGACAATGTTGTAGATCCAGTCAATGACGGAAAAATGTCCATACCAGCATTAAACACAACTAAAGTAGTTGTAGATTTGAGCGATCGCCGTGTTTATGTTTCCCGATATGATGAAATCATAGCTAGTTACCCAATTGCTATTGGCAAAAAGGGTTGGGAAACACCAACCGGTAATTTTAAAATCATCCACAAAGAACACCATCCCATTTGGCGACATCCAATTACAGGTGCTGTCTTTGAAGGGGGTACTGATAGTCCCTTGGGGGACAGATGGATTGGTTTTTGGTCAGATGGTCGTAATGAAATTGGTTTTCATGGTACACCAAATGTTGATTTAGTGGGAGCGGCTGTTTCTCATGGTTGTTTGAGAATGCGTAATCCTGATGTCCGAATGTTGTATAGCCAAGTCAATATAGGAACACAAGTATTAGTTCGTGAATAAAAATAATTATACTTTAGAAGGTCATAATCTGAGGTTTTTGAGTAATGCTATATGAGGTTATAAAAACTCAAGTTATGCCCTTGCGAAGTATAGATAATTGATAAATGTCATGTGTCATTTATCAATTATCTAATTATTTTTGCTCAAAATTAGAGGCATGGGTCTGAAGTAATGTACTAACTTGAGTTAAAACTTCATTACCAGTGATCTTGTTCAATGCTTGACGTTCTGGGAAGAAATTAGGTCTATCTAAATAAGCAGATATGGCTTCGCTGACTTGTTGGGATATTAACTCATAAAGTTCTGTTTTGGCTTTTTCACGTTGATATTTCGCGCCCTCTTCTGTTGTTGCATACAGAGGAGGTAGTCTGTTGAGCGCGTAGGCGGTGATATCTCCTACATCTAGAGAACTTTCGCTGGTGACTTCAATTTCTGCTACTTTATCAATTACGTTGCTGAGTACCAACTCTTCCATGACGTTGATAAATTGTTTGCGAGGGACTGCTACTACTTCGCCAGTCAATAATGCACCCATAAGGCGATCTAAAGCCATGTACTCTTCAACCAGAAGCTCTGAGGCGTTATCGCAAATCCGTCCAACTTCGGCTTCCATTGTTGGTGTCAAGTGACCCTCATGAAGAGCTTGTTCTACTATTTTTTCAATACTCATAAAAAATTGTGGGTGGTATGCAAGGAAAGATAAAAGTATGTATTTCTGGACAGAAGCATAAAATTTGTGATAGCCAAATTAAATGGATATGCTATCAGTTACCCAGAATACAACAGGAGAATTATTACATATCATGGACAAATAAGGGGCTAAAGTCCCCTATTAATGCGTTACTGAATTGGTAATTTCACCAAATTGTACTATTTGTATACAGGTATTTGGGCTTCAAAAAGCAACAAGGTGAAAAACTTAATCAATTTGTTGAGATTTCCAAGGTAATGGATCAACAGATTGTCCGTTTATATACAAACCCCAGTGTAAATGAGGTCCTGTAGATGCACCAGTTGAGCCTACTGCACCAATTTTTTGCCCTGCTTGGACAAAATCACCTTCTTTGACATTAATACTTCTTAGGTGCATGAAAATACTGATAACACCTTGACCGTGATCAATGCCTACTACATTACCATGAACCCGGAATCCTTGGGATACTTTGCCAACTAAAGCGACTCGTCCAGCCGCTGGGGTAACGACAGATGAACCTGCTGCTCCTGCGTAGTCCTGTCCACGATGGTAGTAGTCCTTGGCAAATTTACCATTGTAGTAGCGACGAACACCATAGCTAGTAGAGGTTCTGCCAGCATTGGGGGTGAGAAAAACACCATTCCAATATTTTTCTGGTGTCTGTAGGGCTTTTAATTCTTTGACTCGCTTGAGTTCGTATTCGGTAGCGTCAACTCCGGCTTTTCCAGGTGGTAAGGTAATGCGTTGCACGGGAAATTTGCGATCGCGCACTTTTACTGATAAATTTTGGACTTGTCCATCTTCGGAAACTCTAATTGTTCTTAATCCGGCTTTTTCTAGGGGAGTTGTGGGAATAAAAGAACGGTATTGACGTGGGGCAATTTCAAAGGCTGGATATGTTTTTTCACCAACTGTTACTGTGGGATTACTAATATTTTGTGGAGAATTTGCCTCAATTACGACAGAAATTGTATCTCCCAATTGAGGATTTTTAGGTAATATCCGTACCTCTAAAGCTTTTACAGGTAAGCCGAAAGCAATTGGTACAGCGGCAATTATGCCTATTAAGATTTTTGTAGGGTTGATGATCCTAAAACCTCGTAATTTATTCTCTGGATTAATAGTGTCAATCATGATAGTCATAGGCTTATAAACAAATTTTTTGCTGCTAAACATTGTAAGAGTTATATTCCCGACTTCTCTAAAAAGTCGGGGATCTTAATTTATTGTTCATAACTAATTTAGGATGGCTATAGTTTGTGTTTCTTCGTCATATTAACAGATTTAACCAAACCAGACTAACCATAGGGGTAGTGCTAAAAATAAGCCCAGAAAAGTTAAAGCAATACTGCTGGTTAATAAATTCCGATCTAAATCATAAACTTCTGCTAAAATTAGTACCGAAAGCCCTGTGGGTGTTGCTGACATTAATACCAATACTAAACGCTGTTCACCAGTTATACCGAAAAAAGTTGCCCCTAATCCTACTAATAAAGGGACAACTAAAACTTTAAGAATACTGGCAATGACAGCAATATCCAGATTTTTATATTCTTTAATTGTTCCTAATCGTAAACCAACCAATAATAAAGCAAAAGCAATTACCACCCAAACAGCTTGTTCTAAACCCGACTCAATCTTTGCAGGTAATTTCACAAACTGGGTATTTAAACCAATGAAAAACGCCCAAAGGCTGGGAACAGTAAATATATCTCGTAATTGTATCCACCAATGATTTTCGGCTTCTCTTTGCCCAAAATAGCTGGCAATGAAGATAGCAATTCCATAAGTACCAAAAACGTTATTGGTGACGCTGAATAATACTGCCCAATCAGTGTTTTCTGAACTTGTTAGCACTTTTGTAAGTGTGAGTCCGACAAAACCTGTATTTCCTAAAATTGTTGCCAAAATAAAACTGCCTAAGCTTGCTCGCTTTATTCCGTCTGATACTGCCATATTGTCTTGTTTTGGCTCAGTTTTATGAGTGATGAACCATTGCCAAATCTGCCAAATTAACAGTGATAAGACCAGACTCAGCAGCACTATGGCCACTCCTATTGCTGGGACGAAACCACCAACAGCAGTATTGGTATGACGCGCTAATACAAACAATTGTATTGGCACACCTACCCAATATAGTGATAGTCCTAGCCACTTAGCTAAATTATTGGAAGTAAACCGCGATAATGTTATTCCTAAACCTATCCAGATAAATAGAGGTGTGTAGGCTTTAAATAGAGTTTCAATCATGGTGAAGTGGTTAGTTTTTTCGCCGCACTGCATTAGTAATTATAGTTGTAAATATTCAGTTACCATACTCATTAATAATAGGATTCAAGCTTAAAGCTGATGATACAAAATAAAATTCAGCCAAGAAAAGCATTAAATAAAGTATTTTTCCAGGTTAACTTAAAAAGAGAAGGAGTTGAAATTTTCCAAAAGAATGGCTCTACCGTTCCCTTTATGTAAAACAACATTTATTGTAGGTTGGGTTGACCCAAGGAAACCCAACAACTCTTACTATCATACCGCCAATGTTGGGTTTGGTCTTCGTTTAACCCAACTTACAAAAATTAAATTAATATTCTTTTCCATAAGGGAAGCGGTAGAACCAAAAGAATCTAATTAACCTAATTGACAATGTCAATGAAGATCAAGATGAGAAATTTTATAAAAGCTTTATTAGCGATTTTTTAATCTATACATATTATAAATCTACCTTTTGGATATTAAAACATATCCGCAGGGTCAGCAGACTGAAGTTTATTCGTAGCAATTACCCCAGAAATAGCACACATAATTATAGTTAATAACAGGACTTGTAACCCACGAATTATCGTCATATACATGGGCAGATTTGTCGCTGTTCGGGTTAGCTGGTAAAGTCCTAAAGATACACCTACTCCTGGTAAAAATCCCAAAGCTGCTAAAATCAAAGCTTCTTCAAAAATAATAGTTAATAAATAAGAATGACGATATCCGATGGCTTTAAAAGTTGCATATTCTCGCAAATGGGCATTAACATCTGTGGAAAGAACTTGATAAACAATAATTACCCCAACTACAAATCCCATTGATACACCGAGATTGAAAATAAACCCAATGGGAGAATTACTACTCCAAAAATTATTTTCAAATTCAATAAATTCATCACGGGTGAGAACCTTAACATCATTTTTTAAATAAGCCTTTAATTGGGCAATAACTTGGTCAATTTTATAGCCTGATTTGATTTTAACTAAACCGATACTCACACTACTTGTAGGTTGTCTGGCAAAGATTTGGGAGAAGTTATTAGCACTGGTAATTAAACTACCATCAGCGGCAAAAGAAGCGCCAAGTTTAAATAAACCACCAATAGTAATTGTGCTACCATTAATTTCAGTTGTGACAGTTTTACCTTCTTGAATTTGCTTAATTGCTTGTTGATATTCTCCTCTAGCAGCCCGATCAAATAAAACCGTATTTGGTAATTTAATCTTCTGTAATTGTTGATTAATTTCTGGTAAATCAAAAGCTGGTTGATCTGGATTTATGCCAATAATTAAAACTCCTGTTTCCAAACGTGTTTGGGGATTTTTCCAAATAATATGATTACAATACATAGCTTCAGCCGATTTTACCCCCGGTATGTCCATTGCTTGATAAAGTCGTCTCCGGGAAAAAATAGACATACTTTGTAAACTACGGGCTTGGGGACTAATCAGAATAATATCAGCTTGTAAGCTTCGATGTAATCGAGTATTACTATCATATAAAGCAGTTTGAAAACCTAACTGCATAAACATGAGAACATCAGCAAAAGCAATACCTGATACTGCTACTAATAAACGACTTTTTTCATGAGTAAGTTGTAACCAACCCAAAGGAGTTCTTCGTCGCAATTGTTGAAAAATACTAATCATAGAAATGAGCAGTCAGGAGTCAGGAGTGAGAATAAAGAAAGAAGAAGGAAGAAAGAAGGAATCAGAATCGCGTTAAGTAATTACCAATCACGAATCACTAAAGACTAATAATTGCCTTAACTTGCATATTAGTAAATTTAGCTGCTTGCTGACTGGAAGTGGTATTTAGTCGGATATGAACTTTGACTATTCTGTTATCAACATTACTAGAAGGATCTGTATTGGTGAGATTTTGCTTGCTTACCTGCAAACCTATCCGTTCTACTTTTCCTTGCAATTCTTGAGGAAAAATATCACCAACTATCCGCACCTTTTTTCCTTGCATAATTTTGGTAATATCACTTTCATAAACTTCAGCGACTACATACATCTGACTGGTTTTACCAATGTCAGCAATACCATTATTAGAAATTAATTCTCCTGGGTGAGTATGAATTTCAAATATTTGTCCATGTTGAGGAGATTTCACATAAGCTTGTTGAAGATTAATAGTAGCTTTTTTTACGACTGCGTCCGCACGATTTAATTCAGCTATTGCAGCTTCTACATCTACTTTCCTGACTTCGGAAATCTGATTTAATGTTGCAGTAGCTTCCTTGATTCTTTGTTGGCTAGTTAATTTCAGCTTTTTTAACTGTGACTGTGCTATTTGAAGACTTTTTTTAGCAGTTTCTACATTCAAACTTTTACTATCTTTCTGAGAGGCAGAAATTGCCCCTTCTGCATATAATTCCTGATAGCGGTTATTTTCAGATTCAGCATTGATTAGTTCAGCTTGCAATTTTTCTAAAGTTGCTGTTTGAGTATCAATATCACCTTGACTTTCTGCTGCTAATCTATCAATTATGGCTTTTTGAGCCGTAATTTCTCCACCTTTAGCACCTGCTTGAATTTGAGCAATTTTAGATTGAATTATCCTCACTTGTGCTTTGGCTTCTGTGAGTTCTGCTTGCAAGCGATCGCTATTATCTAGAATAGCAATTACCTGTCCTATTTTTACCATATCTCCCTCTTTGACCAATATCTTTTTGACTCGACTCCCTTCTCCAGATATAGCTGCTGATAATTTAACCACTTTCCCTTCTGGTTCAATCCTACCTAGGGCTGTGACTGTTTTTATCTCTGGTATTACTACGGCAGGATTTGCTGATTTTGGATTATCTATATCTCTAAACTTGAGGATGATAAAAACACTAATACTAGCCATAGATAAAGATGCCAACATAGCAATAGCTATCGCTAATCGGAGAATAGACTGAGAAGATAATGAATTTTGTAGCTTGTGGTTTTGCACAACCGCATACCTTTTCAGTGCTGTTTCAAAATTAGTTAATGAAAAGTTAATCCTTAAATAAGGTGTGGTAGAAGACGGAATTATCGAAAATCTAAAAATTTCAGAGGGAACAAGCAATGCCAGAATAGGAGACTTTCTGTTCTCTTTTTTTGTAATTTAGTCCAGTTATTGCATTACAAATCACAAATCAATTTCAGACTTTTGACAGAAACGAACATTTAGAGATGATATGCCGGAATAGAAAGTCAGATGGTTAGTAGATGACAGTTTTAGTAAAAATAAGTATATTGCCAACAAAATGATTTAATTTACAATACCTTGTCCATTTTTTGCTTTGTTGGGTTTCATGCTTTAACCCAACCTTGTATCTTAGAGGAAGTTACATTTTGAACAAGGTACTGATTTAAATTTACTGTTAATTTCTCTGTGCGTGATATAAAAAATATAGTTAATTCACTTAAACATAGCTGTAATAATTACAGCTTAAATTTATCAATTAAAATAAACCTCGTTTACCATTAGGCCGCACTGTCATCCAATTAGTCTTAGCTACAGCCAATTGTTCATCAGTCACCTTAGCACCAGTAAGATTAGCACCAGATAAATTAGCTCCCCTAAGATTAGCTTGACTTAGATAAGCTTGACTCAGATTTGCCCCTCGAAAGTCTGCACCTTCTAAATCAGTATTACTAAAATAAGCCTTGCTTAAATCCGCATCTTTGAAATTGGCTTCTTTTAAACTTGCTCTGCCAAAGTCGGTATTGTGAAGATCAGTACCTTGAAAATTAGGTTTATGAAATTGACTACCATGAAAATTAGCCCCTGATAAGTTAACACTAGGAACACTTAGGCGCATAAAATTGTAGCCAGCAAAATCTCGTCTTCCTTTGTTATAGGCTGCTAATAGACCTTGGGAATCTAATTTCCGTACAGGTAATAGTTCACCATGATTATTCACATCTCTACCGACTGATCTAGGGGCTGATTTAGGTATAAATTCTTCACCCTGAATCTGTCTATGTTTCCATTGGGTTTCGGTTGGTATCTTAGCCTTTTTAGCTCGAATAGACGCAGCTATTCGAGCTACACTATCATTTTTATCACGACTATAATTACCAGAATCCATACCCATATAATTACCAGAATCCATACCGGAATCTGAATTTTTCTGTGTTTGTGTTGATCCAGAAAGTTGGGATAATAAGCCTTGATTTAAACTATCTAAATATGGTTCCATGTCCAAAGCTTTGAGTACGTCTTGTGCTACCTGATAGCGACTGCGTACTGATACTTCTAACATTTTTTTTAATACATTGGTAAAATGATCACTTGTATATACCAGATGCTCCCACATCATGTCACCTGTGGTGGGATTGTATTCTAAATCTTTAGGAATTTTGGCAGTTAGCAAATAAATACAAGTTACTCCTACTGCATAGATATCACTGGCATACACGGGACGCATAGCCATTTGTTCTGGAGGTGCAAACCCAGGAGTACCAATTGCATAAGCTGTTAAAGCAGTTTGCTCTGATTGATTCCCTGCAACTTGATTAACTTGGTTTTTAACAGCACCAAAATCAATTAATACCAATCTAGCATCTTGAGAACGACGGATTAAATTAGCGGGCTTAATATCGCGGTGAATTACCTGTTGCTCGTGGATATATTGCAACAATGGCATAATTTCACTTAAAAACTGCCTGACTCCCGCTTCACTGTAAACTCCGTTTTTTTTCACCTCTTGTTGGAGGGTGAAACCGCTAATATATTCTTGAACTAAGTAAAATTGTTCACTATCTTCAAAATAATCTAGTAGCCTTGGTATTTGGGGATGATTACCAATTTTGCCCAGAGTTTCCGCTTCTCTGGCAAATAGCTCCCGTGCCATATTTAATATGTACGGAGTTGTACCTGATGGACGTAACTGTTTAATTACACAAGGAGGCTTACCTGGCAATTTTTCCTCTATTGCTAAAAATGTTGCACCAAAACCACCTTGACCTATGGGTTTTACCACCCGAAAGCGATCGCGCAACAACAATTGCGAGCCGCAAGCTCGACATATTCGACTAGAGGCTGAATTTTTAGGATTAGGACAGTTAGGATTGACGCAATAGCTCATGCACTGTTAACTCGCTGCACGATGGAGAACGGGGGTAATTATACTCTTATTACATTATTAAGAGCAAATTAAAATTTATGCTTGGTTATTTATGCGGGAATTTTATTAAATATTTCCGATAATTATACTGATACTACTCTAAAATGTAGTAATTAAATAATTATTAACTATATTTAGCTCTTCATAAAATCAATATTTTTGCTTCATTAAAGCAATATAAAAATAGTGACTATGGTTAAATATTTATGGATAAGTTTCAATTGCTAATATATATAAACCCCGTCTACTTTGAAACCCATAGTTTTTTTCGTCGGGTTTTATTCTCAAATTTTATCCTCTTCCCTGTTCCCTATTCCTTTTTGAAAAACTTCAATTCTCAAATTGGAGCAAGTTTATGTATATATCAGCATTGAGGAGTCAGGAAGAAGGAGTTATAGGTAATAATTCTTTATTTTCTCCTGCTCCCTTCCTCTTTTGCCTATTTACAGACTAGACAGCACTGCCTTGGCAGCAGATAATGTTTGTTCAATGTCTTCTTGCGTGTGTGCTAAAGAAGTGAAACCAGCTTCAAATTGAGATGGTGCTAAGTAAATACCATGCTCTAACATTCCCCGATGGAAACGACCAAATTTAGCTGTATCAGCCTTTTTGGCATCTTCATAGTTATGCACAGGACCTGCGGTGAAGAATAGTCCAAACATGGCACTGATATGACCACCACAGGCAGCATGACCTGTATCTGAGCAGATTTTTACTAATCCATCAGCTAACTGCTGAGTAATTTTTTCCAAATACTCATAAGTGCCGGGTTTGCTGAGTAGTTCTAGGGTTTTAATTCCCGCTGTCATAGCTAAAGGATTACCAGAAAGAGTCCCAGCTTGATAGACTGGCCCTGCGGGAGCAACCATTGACATAATCTCACGGCGACCACCATAAGCGCCAACTGGTAAACCACCACCAATGACTTTACCCATAGTGGTTAAGTCGGGGGTAACACCAAATTT
>JANMGZ010000689.1:0-4526 GCA_031374905.1 Dolichospermum sp. OTE_70_metabat_362_sub | reverse complement strand
CCAAGTTACAGCTTTGATAAATTCATAAGCTTGCAGGGGAGTGAGGTGACAAAATTTAGGAGATGCGGTTTCTAAACTGGGGGTAATTGTGGAATATAATCGAGAAGCTAAACCCAAACCTCGCAAAAATGTTTCTTGAGGTTGTTCAATTGTGCGATTTTGATAAATTAATTTTTCTACAGGTTGATCCCAAATTGTTGCTGCGTCTATTAAAAATTCTGGGTTATCTGCTGCTTGCAGAAAATAGTTTAAAGTCCAATCTGGTGCTTCATTTTCTGGAGGCAGCAATTGGAAACAAGTTCTAAATAAGGCTTTGCTTGTTAGTTGATATTGTAATGGTAAAGTCCAAGCTTTTAACGTAGTTTCTAAACGTTCTCCTCCTGCTGCATCAATTGTATTATTTGCATTAATTAATCCTTGTAACCATTGCTGTAATGCCGTAGGTAAAGACATGATCATTCTCGGTTCAATGGGAGATTGAGAACCAACCATTAACCGCAATTGATTATCTGTAATGTGATTGAGGAATGATAATATTATTTCTTGAGGTAATAAGGGTAAATCAATTGCTAGATTTTCGGTATTTTGTTGATATATCCGACAAGCTAAGGGCATTTGTGAAGCAAATTTCTCTAACCTAGTAGCATCTATTGCACTATCTAAAAGTATCTGCCATTTCGCAATTAAATTGCTATCTTGTTTTTCAACAGTTGGTAATAATTTACAACGGGAAATTAAATCTAAATGCCATCTGTAAATATGTACCCAAAAATGAATATCTGTTCCTAATAAAGCCGCTTTACTATCATTTGTACTCAGAGGTAAAGAGGCAATAAATTGAATTGCTAATGCTGGAGTGAGACAAAAACCTTCAATTTTCCAAGGGTGTAAATATTGTGAAGACGGGGAATCTATATCCACACTGACAGAATGGACTGGGGAAATTTTTGTAAATTCTGATTTTTGATTTTCTACAAAATAAGTTGGTAAAGAAATTATTTGTGAATGAATAGGTAGTTTTATTTCTGGTGATGGTTTATTTTTAATTCTCTGTTTAAGAGGAGTAAGAGATGGCTGAATTAAATTAGTAATTGATAAATTAGATGCTTCTAACCATTCATTTAATTCCGCTGAGTTCATAGCCAATGGATGTAAAGCAATTTCAGTAGATACTTCAGTCTGTACCTGTGAATAACGCCAAGTTTCCCCCCAAATAAAGAAATAACTATTTTGATGATTTATTATCCAAGTTCCGTGTAAAATTGCCATTTTTAAAGGTGTTGATTAACTAACATTTTTGATATCTCATTCCGGGAAGTTGGGTAACTAAACCCATGAGTTCTAATTGTAATAAAGAACTGGAAACTAAAGCAGCATTCATACCTGTTTTCTGAATTATAAAATCAAAGGATAAAGCATCAATAGCTAAGGTATCTATTACCTGTTGTAATTCTGGTGCTAGGTCAGGGACAGGAGGAGATTTAACTGTAGGTGTTTCTATGTCTAATTGGGGAATTGCGCCTAACATTGTTAATAATTCACTGAGTTCCTGATTAATTAAACCCGCACCTTGACTAATTAATTTTAAACAACCTTGTGATGGTTGGTCATCAATTCTTCCCGGTAAGGCATAAACATCTCGACAAAATTCATTAGCATAAGTAGCTGTGATTAATGCACCTGATTTTATTCCCGCTTCTATTACTAATACCGCACGACTTAAACCAGCAATAATTCGATTTCGACGGGGAAAATGGGTGCGGTTGGGTGTGGTTTTTGCAGGATATTCACTAATTACTATTCCAGATGTCAAAATCTGTTTATATAAATCTCGATTTTTATGGGGATAAATAACATCTACACCTGTTCCTACAACTGCGATTGTTCTTCCTCCTGCTTTCATTGCTGCTGCGTGACTTTCGGTGTCTATTCCTTCGGCCATACCGGAAACAACAGTAAAACCATTTTTTGCTAATGCGGTACTAATTTGACGAGTCCATTTAATTCCATATTCTGTGGGTTGACGAGTTCCCACAATTCCCACTAAGGGTTTTTGTCCTGAATTTTCCTGTAAATCAACTTCACCCCGATAGTACAATAACGGGGGTGGACTGGGGATTTCTCTCAGTAGTTGGGGATATTCTGCGTCTGCTGGTGTCCAGAAATGGGGGTTTACTTGTTGGTGTTGAGTGAGTAGTTGTTCTGGGTTTAAACGAGATTTTTGTTGAACAACTTTTTCTAATGTCTGAAATCCAAAACCTTCTACTTTTCGCAATTCTCCAGGACTTGCTTTCCAAGCAGTTTCTAAGTTACCAAAGTGCTGTTGTAATCTTTGCAGTAATATTGGTCCAATTCCCGAAATTTGCGACCAAGCTAACCAATATTGACGTTCTTCTGTATTTGACATTGTATGAGGAGGAGTCAGGAGTGAGGAGTCAGGAGTAGTGCTAAACCCCTACAAGAATTATATTTTTACGTCAATTTTATATCTTAATTCTCTTAACTTTTTGCTAAATGTTGATTTTTTAAATAATCAAATACGGATTTATCGCCAATATCGGGAGGAATAGCTTGGATAACTTTTCGCATAGCAAAGACTAAAAAGAAAATTGCCCAAATTGCTAATAAAACCTGTTCTGCTTGAGTTGATAAAATTCCGGTTAAATGTCCTAATAATAGTAAGGGAACGAGAGGAGTTAAGATTTTAGTTTCTAACCGATTGAAACAAAAACCTTCTTTGAAAAAAATTCCTGTCAAGGCTGCAAATGTAAAACCAATTCCCAATATACTTAGAGGTTGATCATAAACAGTGATTACAAAAGCTTGACTATCACTATGTCCAAAAATAAAGGCGGAAATGCTGCCAATTATCCAAAAAAGTTGGAGAATTCGGTGCAAAGATGCCATATAAATGTGAATAGTTAATAAACTGACACCAAGTGCGAGACTAAAACAGGTGTAGAGAGGCGTAATGGCGGCAATTGCAAGAGGTTGGGGATAAAAGAGGACTAAACCGCTACCAATGGCAAAACACAATGCGGCTATCATTAAACCTGTCCGATAAATTATCACACTTTGGCGATCGCTCTTGGTAATTGTAAACTCCCCAAATTGACCTTGATATATTTCTGGTGATGATATCGTTTGTGTAGTCATATTCTTTAATAGAAAAGTTGTAGGTTTTAGATCCCCGACTTCTTAAAGAAGTCGGGGATCTTGTTTTCAATTGTTTTCAATGTCCCTTCCCAGCACCTAAATATAATTCTCCCACTTTCGGATCACTTAATAATTCTTTACCAGGTCCGGAAATTGCATCTCTTCCTGATTCTAACACATAACCACGATCTGCCATTTCTAAGGCTTTTCTGGCATTTTGTTCGACTAAAACTATCGCAGTTCCCGATTCTTTAACTTGTTTAATTTGCTCAAATACTTGAGTTACTAAAATGGGCGATAATGCGGCTGAAGGTTCATCTAAAAGGAGTAAACTGGGTTCTAACATTAATGCTTTACCCATTGCTAACATTTGCCTTTCTCCACCGGAAAGAGTCCCCGCACGTTGACGACGGCGATCGCTCAATCGAGGAAACATACTGTATATTTTATCTTTAAGTGGTTTCAATGGGACATTCCTGACAAAAGCCCCCATTTCTAAATTTTCATCTATGGTTAAAGATGGAAAAACATTGGCAATTTGAGGAACATAGGACATTCCTTTGGCGACAATTTGATTTGATTTTAAACCTATCAAATTCTGATCTTTAAAGGTAATAGTTCCGGTATGAGGTGTTAAGAGTCCAAAAATAGTTTTTACTAAAGTAGATTTACCCGCACCATTGGGACCAATTACTGTGACTAATTCTCCTGGTGCAATGTGAAAGTTGACACCTTGCAAAATATCTACATCTTTAATATATCCAGCATGGACATTTTCTACTTTTAATAAATAATTATTAGTCATTTGTTAATGGTTGTTTATTAGTTAAAATGGCGGTTAAAAACCGCGTCTACACAGGTAAAGTCCACCTGCGTGGACTAATAGGAATTTAACCCACGCAGGTGGGTTTTGTCTATGTAGCCGCGACTTCTAGTCGCTTGTCATAAATTAGACGTTTATTTTTTGCAATTCCGGTCTTTCTTCTGGCAAAATCGCGTTTTCTACTGGGCAAACTTGTAAACAGATGCCACAATCAATACAGGTGGCAAAGTCAATCCAGTACCAATCTGTGCCTTTGATGTTTTTCCCTGGACCTTCATGAATACAGGCTACAGGACAAGCACCTACACAGTCAGCAACACCTTCACAAACTTCTGTGACAATGGTATGTGGCATTTTTTCGATTCCTTCTCTTTTTTGAGTTATTAATATTTTGGGCGCAGGTTGGGTATTAATATTTTGGGCGCAGGTTGGGTATTAATATTTTGGGCGCAGGTTGGGTATTAATATTTTGGGCGCAGGTTGGGTATTAATATTTTGGGCGCAGGCCCTGCGCCCCTACGTGATAATTCCTGGTTCTATGGTATGT
>JANMGZ010000675.1:0-13841 GCA_031374905.1 Dolichospermum sp. OTE_70_metabat_362_sub | reverse complement strand
CAATTGAGCAAATTCGCGCTGGTTTAAGAGGCTTCCGCGCTTCTGTGAGTCAAACACCAGGACGGATGAATTTGTTTAATTTGGACAAATACCATGCTTTGGTAGATTATGCCCACAATGCCGCTAGTTACGAGGCTTTGGGATCATTTGTTCGCAATTGGACAACGGGACAGCGGATAGGTGTGGTTGGAGGTCCTGGCGATCGCCGTGATGAAGATTTTGTTACCTTGGGTAAGTTATCAGCAGATATCTTTGACTACATTATTGTCAAAGAAGATGATGATACCAGGGGCAGACCTCGTGGTTCAGCTTCAGATTTGATTATTCAAGGCATTACTCAAGTTCAGCCTAATTACCGCTTTGAATCAATTTTGGATGAAACCACAGCTATTAACAAAGCCTTAGATATGGCTCCTGATGGTAGTTTGGTAGTAATTTTGCCAGAAAGCGTAAACCGGGCTATTAAGTTAATTAAGGTGCGAGGTGTACAAGAAGAAATACAGCCACAGCACTCAAATAACAATGATTCCCCAAATGGTTTAGCACCTTCTTCTGTTGTCAATACGGCGATTTAGGAGAGCATCCCTTGTTTGTAAACTGCCCTCAGACTGATTAATCATTTAAGTCTGGG
Source organism: Dolichospermum sp. OTE_70_metabat_362_sub (assembly GCA_031374905.1). Taxonomy (GTDB): domain Bacteria; phylum Cyanobacteriota; class Cyanobacteriia; order Cyanobacteriales; family Nostocaceae; genus Dolichospermum. The sequence goes on along the minus strand of JANMGZ010000675.1, from coordinate 13,210 downwards.
GGCTAACTGATGTGGAGTAAGCTACCGTAATTTATGAGTGGGAATATTATTGTCCTGATAACTAGTATTTATGATATTTTTGGCGTTGTGACTATTCATTATTTATCAAAATCTCAACTAAATCAACTAATTTTTCAAACTCAAATTGTCTCGCAAGTTTTGTTAAAGATTGAATTAAGAAAGGTTCTGTTTGAGGAATTTCTTTAACTAATTCTATGACAAGATTGGTATTTGCTTCTAAAGTAGCCTCATAGAACTTAGTAATCCATTCTTGATCCATGCACTTCAAACTATCAGATGTTAAAGATTTTTCTTCTATAGATTCTAAATTTTCAAAACTAGTGTCAGCATATATATATTTAACGCCTAAATGTTTAGCCAAGGCATCAAAAATTGTGTGTTCTGCAAAAGGTTTCCGCAAAAAATCATCACAACCAGCAGAAAGTACAATTGCTTTTTCTTCTTCTAAAACACTCGCTGTTAAAGCTATGATCGCCGTAGCATTACCTTTGGTGGTAGATTTAATATGTTTGGTAGCATCATAACCATCCATTACAGGCATCCGCATATCCATCCAAATTAAATGAGGTTCCCATTCATCCCAAATAGTAATAGCTTCTTGTCCATTACAAGCTTCTCTCATTTCAAAACCTAACGGTGCTAAAAGTTTAAATAATAATTGACGATTAATCGGTTTATCATCTACTGTGAGTATTTTATATGTAGGTTGTCCTGGTGCAAGTCCTATGACTTGTTGATATTCTTGGGGATGATTATTAACTGTTATTTGTCCCAATTTCGCTTCAATGGAGAATTGAAAAGTTGTCCCTTTTCCTAATTCACTTTCAACTACAATATCTCCCCCCATTAACTGGACAAACTTGCTACTAATTGCTAAACCTAAACCTGTTCCTTCTTGCATTTCTTTTCCTGCTTGAGCTTGGGAAAAAGCATCAAATAGTTTTGATAATTCTGCGGTAGCAATACCTACTCCTGTATCACGAACTTGAAAATCAAGCAAAAAAACATCTGTTATTTCTGTATCTTTTCTATTCACACTGACTGTAATTTTACCCTTACGAGTAAATTTGATGCTATTACTAATTAAATTGATTAATACTTGTCGAAGTTTCACAGAATCAGTACAAATATAACGGGGGATATTTTCACCATGATTAAATATTAAATTTAAACCCTCGTTACTTGCACGTAAATGTAGCATATCTTCCAAATCATTTAGTAAACGGTAGAGATCAAAATCATGAACATTGAGAGTGGCTTTACCTGCTTCTATTTTTGATAAATCGAGAATATGATTAATTAATGTGAGTAAATATTCGCCACTCCGATAAATTATTCCGGCATTTTCATATTGATCATAAGGGAGATTATTAGCACGTAACATCAATTGGGAAAACCCGATAATTGCATTAAGAGGAGATCGTAACTCATGACTCATATTGGCAATAAAGATACTTTTAGCTTGATTAGCAGTTTCCGCTTTACTTGCTAACTCCTTAGCTTTAGTTTCGCTTTCTTGTAAATCTCTAGTCCGTGCATAAACCCTTTGTTCTAATTCTGTATTTACTATTTGTAAATTCAGCTTGGCTTGATGATTTTCGGCAACAATAGATAATATAGCTATGACAGTTACAGCAAGCACACCAATAAACAATTGTAATAATAAAATAGAGTTACTCTTTAAAGCTACTTCATAAAAAATCCCCATTTTATAACTAGTAGCAATAGCAGCTAACATGGACATAATTGCAACTAACAAAGTAGTTATTTTGCCACGAAAACGAAAAGCTGACCACAGCAAAGGCGGTAAAAGTAAATATTCTACAGGTTGAGATTTGATAAAAGTAAAATAACTAACAATTATTAAAGTAAAAACTGTTACTAATAATTCTCGATCTAGCAAAGATTTAATCTTAAATTCCCTAATATTTCCATACCAAGTTAAAACTAAAGGAGTAAAAACCAAAATTCCTATCGCATCACCAATCCACCAACCCCAGAAAACTTCTAAATACTTATTCCAGGGTTCATAACCACCTAAACAAACTGTCATTACCCCGATCAAAGATTGTAAAACAGTTCCAGTAAATAAACTGCAAAATGAGAAAATTACTACATGATTAACTTGATTAAGGAAATAATTTGTCCGAGTTAATCTGAGAATCAGCGTTACTGAAAGCAACGAACCTAAAGTAGTGCCAATACCCCCGAAAACAGCGAGAATTAGCGGTTTAATCCCGATATAATTAGTTAATGTTGCACCTAAAAATACACCAAACCAACGCGATCGCCCCCACAACAGCAAGAACCCAATAGCAAACCCTGTAGCTGGCCAAACAGGAGTACCGTAAGCAGAAACAGGCATTTTTTTCAGCACCAGCCAAGAAGTAATATAGTAACTCATGGCAATAACTAATACATCAAACCACCAGCGAGGATTTTGATAGTCAATACTGAGACGATTTAACGTTTTGGAAAAATTGAGAGCCATTTTTTGTTTCATCATTTGTATACTTTTGAATAACTTTATTACCAATTTCTTGACAAAAGATCTGAAATCTGATAATAATTGTAATTTGTGGAAACTTTACCCTTTAATATAATCTCTTGGCTAACGTCATTGTCATAGGTGCCCAGTGGGGCGATGAAGGAAAAGGTAAAATAACTGACTTACTCAGCCGCTCCGCAGACGTGGTGGTACGTTACCAAGGAGGAGTTAACGCTGGGCATACAATCGTAGTCCAAGGTCAGACGTTTAAGCTGCACTTAATTCCCTCTGGTATTTTGTATCCAAAAACTGAGTGTATCATTGGCTGTGGAACAGTCATAGATCCGCAGGTTTTGATCAAAGAACTCGAACAACTAGAACAATTAAATATCTCCACGGCTAATCTGTTGATATCTCAGACGGCTCACGTCACCATGCCCTATCATCGCATAATTGACAAGGCATCAGAGGAAGTACGGGGAAATCATAAAATCGGGACGACAGGTAGAGGTATTGGGCCTACCTACGCCGATAAATCTGAGCGGATCGGCATCAGGATGTTAGACTTGATGGATACCGACGGACTCCGTGAGCAGTTAAAGTGGACGATAAACTATAAAAATACCATTTTAGAAAAGCTGTATAATCTGCCGCCCCTGAATCCAGAAGAGGTAATTGAGGAGTATTTAGTTTATGCAGAACGCTTGCGTCCTTTTGTCGTTGATACATCGTTGAAAATTTACGATGCAGTTTTACGACGACGGAATATTTTGTTTGAAGGCGCACAAGGGACATTACTTGATCTAGATCACGGAACTTATCCCTATGTCACATCCTCAAACCCAGTCGCTGGGGGGGCTTGCGTTGGCAGTGGACTCGGACCAACAATGATAGATCGGGTAATTGGTGTATCCAAAGCCTACACTACAAGAGTAGGAGAAGGTCCATTCCCCACGGAACTAAACAACGCAATTGGGGATTTGTTAGGCGATCGCGGTGCTGAATTTGGCACAACCACAGGGCGTAAACGTCGCTGCGGTTGGTTTGATGCAGTTATTGGTCGTTATGCAGTTCGCATTAACGGCATGGATTGTATTGCTATTACTAAACTTGATGTTCTCGATGAATTGGAGGAAATCAATGTTTGCGTAGCTTATGAAATTGATGGTGAACGTTGCGAACACTTCCCCACTAGCGCTCGTCAATTTGCCCGTTGTCGTCCCATCTACAAAACTGTACCAGGATGGCAAGTACCAACAAGTCACTGTCGTACCCTGGAAGAGCTACCACAAAAAGCACTGGACTATCTAAAATTCTTAGCAGAATTAATGGAAGTTCCGATCGCAATTGTTTCTTTGGGAGCAAGTCGTGATCAAACTATTATTGTAGAAGACCCTATTCACGGGCCAAAACGCGCACTGTTGCACCCCAACGGTACACCAGTTTAGTAATTGACAATTGACAATTGACAATTGACAATTGACAACTAACAACTAACAAGGGTTTAGCGGTGCTAAACCCCTACGAACGAATAACTAACAACGAACCACTAAACAAATTATATGGCGATCGCACTCGAATCTAAAACCCGTCCCGAAGGCAGCAAACCCAAAGCTTTGCGCCGTTCTGGCTTAATTCCTGCCAATTTATATGGTCACAACGGGATTGAATCAATTTCTCTAGTTCTTGACGCTAAAGTTGTGGAACGCTTGCTCAAGCAAGTTACTCCTAATAAAACTGAAATAGAACTCAGCATTCCTGAATTAGAGTGGACTGGTACAACCGTAATCCGCGAACTTCAGATTCACCCAGCTAAAGGCACACCTTATCACCTCAGTTTTTTTGCTGGCACTAAGGGCTAAAATTCAGGTAATAATAACTAAGAGAACCAGGGTTAGCCCTGGTTTTTTTGTTGAAAAATTACCTATAGTAGGGAACAGGGAACAGTCCAGAAATTTCCCCATTACCAATTACCAATTACCAATTACCAATAAAAATGACAGAAACAAATTTTCCCACATTCATTCAACAAATGTTACAATCAGGATTTTATCCTCATCCTGTAACAGAACCAATTCAACTGATTCAAACTCATATTTCCTATGTTCTCCTCACAGGGGATTATGCTTACAAACTGAAAAAACCAGCCAACTTTGGTTTTTTAGACTTTTCCACATTAGAGAAGCGAAAACATTTTTGTCAGGAAGAATTACGCTTAAATCAAAGAGGTGCAGGTGAATTATATTTAGAAGTTCTTCCTTTAACTTTAGTCGGTGAACAATATCATTTAGGTGGAACAGGAGAAGCTGTAGAATATGCAGTGAAGATGCGTCAATTTCCCCAAGAAACCCTATTTAGTGAACTCTTTGCTAATGGTAATTTAGAAGAAAGTCATTTGGAAGCATTGGGACGAGTTGTAGCTCAATATCATGCTGAATCAGTCACAAATGATTATATTCGTAGTTTTGGGGAAGTCTCACAAGTCAGATTAGCAATTGATGAGAATTATCAGCAAGCGCAAAACTATATTGGTGGTCCCCAAACAAAAGAACAGTTTGAACAAACAAAACAGTATACAGATAACTTCTTTGTTCAACATCCAGAACTATTTAAAAGCAGAATTGAGAATAACTATATTTGTGAATGTCACGGCGATTTACATCTCAGAAATATTGCTCTTTGGCAGGACAAAATTATGCTATTTGACTGCATAGAATTCAATGAGCCTTTCCGCTTTGTTGATGTTATGTATGACGTAGCATTTACAGTCATGGATATTGAAGCCAGAGGACGGAAAGATTTAGGAAATGCCTTTTTGAATGCCTATGTGGAGCAAACTGGAGATTGGGAAGGTTTACAGGTATTACCTTTATATTTAAGCCGTCAAGCCTATGTGCGAGCTAAGGTAAATTCTTTTTTATTAGATGATCCTAATATCCCGGCTGCGGTAAAAGAAGAATCTGCAAAAACCGCATCTGCATATTATCGTCAAGCCTGGGAATATACGAAACCTCAACAAGGAAAACTGATCTTGATGTCCGGTTTGTCTGGTGCTGGTAAAAGTACCACAGCTAAACATTTAGCCCGAAAACTCAACGCAGTTCATCTCCGTTCTGATGCTGTACGTAAGCATTTAGCAGGGATTCCCCTATTAGAAAGAGGTGGAGATGAAATCTATACACCGGAAATGACACAAAAAACCTATAACCGATTGTTAGCATTAGGAATTATACTAGCTAATCAAGGTTGGTCTGTGATTTTGGATGCCAAATATGATCGTCAAGATTTACGAACAGCAGCTATTTCTCAAGCTACAGAGCATCAATTACCTGTACATATTATCAACTGCACCGCACCGCTAGAAGTTCTCAAAGAACGACTACTTAACCGCACTGGTGATATTGCTGATGCAACCGCTGATTTATTAGCATCCCAAATCAAACAATCTGAACCATTTACAGATCAAGAACAACCTTATATAACAGTTGTGGATACAACTCAATCACTAGACACGCAATTATCAAAATTGATTTAATTTTTGTTTAGTTAACTTAGGGTTTGGCATTGCGCTTTACCCTAACAACATTAAAATTAAATTATTCTTTCTTCTAACTCCGAACTCCTAACTCCTAACTCCTAACTCCTAATCTTATGGCACCAAAAAATAATCTGCTAGGCGATATTTTTTCCTCTTCACCTAACTTCTTTTCTCAACTGTTATTTGGGTTATTTTTATTCATTATTTCCAGAATTGCTAATCTTTCAATCCCTCTGAGTGTATTTATAGCCATTATGGGTGGTGTCACCTTGGGATGGTTCACATTCGCCAATGATAATAGCCCTGAACCTGCCACTGTAGCTTCTAATGATGGCATTGATGCGGGATTGAAATATTGGTTGGTTTTTATGCTAGGTTGTCTTTTTTTGGGTTATTCAGCACCAATGAGTATTTTGTTCGGTGGTATTGCTGGAGTTGGTGGTGGCTGGATAATTGGTTGGTGGCGCAGTGAGGAGGCGTTACAAACTCAATTATCAAAAGAAATTGTAGAAAAAGATATAGAACAGCCGAGTGAAAGAAGTGCTAAAAGACGCAGAAGAAACCCTACCAAACGTTTCCGTCGGGAGTCTACAATTTTCAATTTTCGCTTTTGGGAAAAGTAATTAATAATGGACAATTGACAATGGACAATTAACAATTAAGTAATTATGTTTTTATATCTATCCAAATTATTACCACTATTTTTTTACCCTTTGGGATTGGCAAGTATTAGTTTAATAGTGGCTTTGGTGACTTTACGAAAACATCCCCGGATTGCGGCTATAGCTATTTCTTTATCTTTAGCTTTGTTACTAATATGTAGTAATGCTTGGGTGGCTAAATCCTTGGTAAGTAGCCTAGAATGGCAAAATATCCCTGCGACTCAAATCCCCAATGCTGAAGCCATTGTAGTGTTAGGTGGTGCTACAAAATCAGCAACTTGGCCACGTCCGACTGTAGATTTGAGTGAAGCAGGCGATCGCGTAATTTATGCCGCACAACTCTATTTTCAGAAAAAAGCCCCTATAATTATCCTTAGTGGTGGCCGGATTGATTGGCGCGGTAGCGGTTCTCCAGAATCAGCAGATATGGCAAATATTCTCACATCTATTGGTGTGCCAGCGACAGCAATTATTCAAGAACCCGATTCTTTCAATACTCATGATAATGCTATCAATGTTCGGAAAATACTCGAAGCTCGTCAAATCAAAAAAGTATTATTAATCACTTCAGCAACACATATGCCGCGATCTTTGAAAATCTTTCAACGTCAAGGTATTGATGTCATTCCTACACCAACAGATTTTCTTGTGAGTCAAGGTGAACTTCAAGAACTTACCAACACGCCTAAAGCTGCAATTCTCAATTTACTCCCTGATACTGAAAATTTGCAGCAATTCACAAGTGCATTAAAAGAATATATTGGTACTTTTATTTATTGGTTACGAGGCTGGTTATAAAAGTAGTTACAAATAGGAATATTGTTGAATAATAATTCAGGGGTCAGAATTAATATTCCGAAGTACAATTAAATTAACTTTAAATAGCAAGGAGTGGAAAAGATGTTGTTAGAATTAAAGCGCATCCACGTACCACCAGGACAAACAGTAATATTGCAAGATGTCACCTGGACAGAATTAGAAACTATTCTTGAAGAATTAGGAGAACATCGTGCAGCGCGAATTGCTTATGACAGGGGAATATTAGAAATTATAAATCCTTTAGCAGAACATCAATTTGATAAAGAAATTATTAGCGATTTAATTAAGGCTTTATTAGAAGAATTAGATATTGAGTTTAGATGTCTTGGTTCTACCACATTTAAAAATCAATTTATGGAAAAAGGGATAGAACCTGATCAATGTTTTTATATTAAAAATGAAGCTTTAATTCGAGGAAAAAAGCGACTAGATTTAACAATAGATCCTCCTCCAGATTTAGCCTTAGAAATTGATATTACTTCCCGCACTCATGCAAATATTTATCAAGCGTTAAAAGTTCCAGAATTGTGGCGTTTTGAGAAAGGTAATTTAAGAATAAATATCTTACAAGATGATAATTATATAGAATCTCAGTCAAGTTTTAATTTTCCTAATTTGCCTTTAATTGCAGTAATTCCTCAATATCTTCAACAAAGTAAAACCGCAGGAAGAAATGCGACAATTAAAGCTTTTAGAAATTGGGTAAGACAGCAATAGTTATAATTAAGAATAGTTTTCCTTTGAGTTTAAATAAATGATCACAACAGTTGCCAAAATCATTACCCTAGAAGAGTTCTTGAACTTAGGCTATATTGATGAATCACCAGCATGGGAATATATTAACTCAGAAGCAATTCAAAAACCTATGGGTGGAGGTAAACACAGTTTATTACAAAAAAGATTAGTTGGAGTAATTGACACAGCAACAAGCGATTATGAAGCATTTCCCGAACTACGTTGCACCTGTGGAAACCGTTCTGTAGTTCCTGATATTGCGGTGATTCATACTGATCAAATTCCATTAGATGAAAGCGGTGATATTATTAGTAGTGGGATTAATTTTGCACCAGCTTGGGTAATTGAAATTCTGTCACCTGCTCAAAGTCAAACTAAGGTAACTGGCAATATTTTACATTGTATCAAACATGGTACTAAACTTGGATGGTTACTTGATCCAAATGAGCGTTCAGTTTTAGTTTATCAGCCTCATAGTTTACCAGATTTGTTAACCGAAACCGATATATTACCAGTTTTAGAAGGTGTGAATTTAAGAATCACAGTTGAGGAAGTATTTGCTTGGTTGCAAAGGAAAAAGTAAGGATAATATTCATGATGTAGAATTGCTGCAAAATGATCTTATCCTTTATAATTTAAGAATATTATCTTGTTAAAAAGTAGCTATGAATCAGCAATTGGTTGATTCCCTTGTACGAGTAATTGAGGCACTTCCACCGGAAGAAAGAAAACTTTTAGAAAGTCGTCTTAAACTCAATGCTGTGCAGGAAACACCGGGTATTTGTGGTGGTTATGCTCGAATTCGGAATACAGTCCAGATTTAGTAGTTGCTTTATTTAAATGCCATCTTTACCAATGACCAGAAAAAATTCAAAAAAGCAATTGCAGGATAAGTCCACCATACAATTTGCCACTGTACAGGTACTTGGGGTGGTTTTTTAAACCGCAAAATCAGATGACTAATTCCTACTGACATTAATGCAAACAAACACAATATAGTAGCTATGTATAATATACCGTCTTTAAGAACACTCATTTGGTTAATAACTTGAGCTAAAATGAAAGCTGAAGGTAGCCAACCAATAAAATATTTTGGTTCAAAGGTGCAATCTTGAAACATGATGAAATTTCTCTAAATACGACAAAATTAAATTGTTGCTAGGATTTTAAAATCCTAATTTGATTCTTTTGTTGATGTAAAATATCTCAAATGAGAGATAATTGTAGGTTGGGTAGAGCGACAGCGAAACCCAATAAATTCCTGAAAATGTTGTGTTGGGTTTCGTTCCATTGCTCCGCAACGCTAATGCGAACAACCCAACCTACGAAATTGAATGTTTTTGGCTTTGAGCCATAATTTTTAAGTCAGTTACATTCAAAACATCGTTCTGAAATATTAGATTGAACAGTCTATTATAAAAGAGTTTTAAACTCTAAGACTCCTAAATTCTAAAACTCATGAATTCTTCAATATAGTCCTCATAATCGTCATTAACAGTACGACCATTGATGAATACTTTCCCTTTAGAATTTCGGCGATACTCAACATCAATACGAGCTATACCACTTGCATCTGTTTTCACGTAAGGACTGACATAACCATTTAAAAAACTGCTGTAGCTAATAGCAACTTTTTGTCCTGCAAGAGGTTTCCCGTCTTTTTCACTTATCACTTGTACAGTAATCATTGCTTTATTCCTTAGTTTCCGTGGCTATCGTAATAATCATCACCACCACATTTATTACAGATTAAAACAATGCGAGTTACACCATTTCCTTTATTAACATATCTCTCTATTCTCATATCTGATGCTCCACAACGACCACAAATGTACTCACCTTTACTACCTTGTTTTGCCATTGTCTTTCTCCTTTTTAATAGTTTTTAGATTTTTGATGTTTTATCTCTAACCTACTATGTATCCTGTCCCCTTACAAGTCTGACAAGTTACTGCTTGTTTTTGACCGGGGAAAGTTCTCTTGCCAGTACCGTCACATTTATCACACTTAATCTTGCCCTTTTCAAATTTTCCGGCTGTATCAGGAGGTTTTTCGTTATTCATGGTATTGTTCTGTGGCTTAACATTGTTTATTTATAACTATCGTCTCATTCATACCAGTAAATACGCTATAATGAAATATCAGATTCTTTGTAAAAAAATATAAAACTAATATCAGAAAATATAACATTATGCTATATTTTATAATGTTAAATCCTAGATAGTAGGTATTTATGGATGTTGGAGAAATTTTAAATTTTGCTGATCATGTTGTGTTTACTCAAACAGGAAAACATCTAAATGATCTGCAAAAAGAGGTTTTAGAAAGAGTTTGGGAAGATGAAGATTATTCCACAATTGCAGAAACTGTTCATAGAGATGAACAATATATTAGAAATATTGCTTCTGAATTATGGCAAGCTTTATCAAAGGGTTTACATGAAAAAGTGAATAAATCTAATTTAAAAACAGCAATAGAAAGACAAATTATTATTTCATCTAATATTGCACAGGATTTTATAGGTATTGGAAATATTAATATCTGTCCTGAATATAACCCCAAAATTCCATCTACACCTCAAAGCAATACAAATAAACTTAAAAAAGATTTAATCACTGCACCCATAACAACTGAATTTTACGGACGTAATTCTGAATTACAAACTCTAGAAAATTATATTCTTAAATCCAAAGCTCGGTTAATTAACCTATATGGAATAACTGGAATAGGTAAAAGCACCCTTGCTAAACGCTTTATTGATATTTATGACTCTGAATTTGAGGTCATTATTTGGCAAAATGTGCAATTAAAACCCCATGTTGATGAGGTTATAAATAGTATTTTACTATTTCTGAAACCCCAAGGTTATTTTAGTGATAATCTTGCACAAAATTTGGATAAATTGCTAAAAATATTAGATGAAAAACGTTGTTTAATTGTAATTGATGGTCTACAGTATCTTTTTAATAGTGGAAAGCTTGCAGGAGAATATCAGCCTGAATATCAATCTTACCAAACTCTATTTAATACCATTATAGACATACCCCATAAGAGTTGCTTTTTGTTGATAAGTCAGGAAAAAATGAAAGAGGTTACACAATTGGAAAAAGATAATAATTTAGTGTATTCCTTACAATTAAAGGGTTCAGATGAAACAGGGATTGAAATCTTTAAATCAAAAGGATTACAAAATGAAGATAAATGGTTAAATTTAATTAACTTATATCAAGCAAATCCTAGATGGTTAAAATGGGTTGCTAATCTAATTCAAGAATTAGCAAATGGGAAAGTAACTGAGGTATTTACTGATGATTCTATTCTATTAATAGAAGATGTCCAAAATTGTTTAGATCAGATATTTTCAAGACTATTAGATAGTGAAAAACAAATTCTTTTAGCTTTAGCAAAATTGGATAATTCTGTGAGTATTACACAATTAAAAGAGTTAGTTAGTCTATCACAAATCGAGTTAGTCAATGGGATGAGATCGCTCCTTAGACGGTGTTTAATTGAAACCATAGAAAAACCACAGGTTGTTTATTCACTTAACCCTTTATTGCGTGTTTATTGCCTGAATTTATCTGGATATTAATTTGTAAAGTGGTTTACCAACAGCATAACCCACAATTAATTATTAATATTTAACCCTCAAAAATAACTTGATTATTCAACCAAGCAACCAAATCAGCTTTACTGGTAAAATCTAACAACGCTAGACCTAAATTCTCCAAATCTTCCACAGACAACTTATTAATTTTTACTTGTAAATCCTGACTAACTCCACCTATACGCCGTTCAATTAGACGCATTACAAGATTTAACTCAGACTCATAGCGGACATCTTGATAATATCTGGTATTTTTTAAATCACTAATACTAAACATTCTTGCTAACTCCTGGGGACTGAGACGGGGTAGTTTGTAGGAAACAATAGTCTGGATTAAATCTAGCAAATTTTTTTGCAATTTTTCATCCGGTAAATCTGACCTAGCTTGTGATAATAAGTTTCTCGCTAAAGCAGGAACTTCTTTTTCCTTCTCCACCACTAACTTAATAATACCTAATCCTAAAGATGCCTGAATATCAACCAATTCATCCAAATATAACCGAGTTACCAAAGGACTTTCTAGCAAATAGCGATATGGTTCTATTTCCGTCGGTTCGATACTACGTTTAGCAAATAAAACCACAGCGTGCCAGGGTTTGGTAGAAGCGTAGAGATGGAGATAAAGAAAAATCTCTGAAAAAAAGCGAGAATAAAAATCCACATCTTTTTGAAATTGTACCTCCACAAAATAAATAGGTTGTTCTTTTTGGTTATTTGTAGGTAGAAATACACCATCAATTCTAAATGCTGTTTGTTTCAGTTCCACAGACGCAAAATCATAAATATCTGCTTCACTAGCTGGTAAATTAATCAATTCAAAAAAAGATGCGGGTAAAGTTTGAAAAATGCGATAAAAAATAGAATCAGTTTTCATGGAAGATGGTTATGAAGTCCGCGCAGGTGAACTTTATTTGTATGCTAAAAACATTTGGGACATAGACTTTTACAAAATTACGAAAACCTAGATGTGTAGGGGTTTAGCACTGCTCATAGGTGTCAACTTAAGCTAAAAGTAGCTTATCTGTTGGCTTTCACACCCGCCCAGAAATTCATTTCTGGGCTAATAGCCAAAGTAAACTAAAGTTTACTAAACAATTTTCAGGTTCTTTAGTCATCTTTAGATGACTTGCGCTATTAGACTGGGAATTCATTCCCAGTCGGGCTATGGGTTTTACGTTAAGTTGACACCTATGAGCAGTGCTAAACCCCTACCTATGGAATGAAATGATTAAGCAGTGAAATACTTCGCTACAGGGTGATAGGTAATAATCGCCGTTGTAGACTGTTCAGGATACAATTGCTCACTTTCATCCATGTGCATCTTCATCCTATCAACCCCC
>JANMGZ010000600.1:0-10598 GCA_031374905.1 Dolichospermum sp. OTE_70_metabat_362_sub | reverse complement strand
TTTGGTGTTTACCAAAAGATGATAAAAATGGGGGAAATTTAGCACCTTGGATGTATGACGATGGTTTCCTAGAAGATGATCAATCAAAGCATATATATTACGAAACAATTTGGCGAGATATTGTTGATAGTTACGGCTTTGTAGAAGAATCAGAAAATGCAGAATCAGAAATTTTAACTGCGGGGGTTGAGTCATGATTAAATTAGCAGACGTAACTAACTCAACTCAAGAATATTCAATTACCGCTATCATTGATACAGCTTTATGTATTGGTTCTGGTGGTTCTTCCGGTTCACTCGCAGATAAACCCATAGTTCGCAACGCAGAAGGAAATTTACTCATTCCTGCTTCGCAATTAAAAGGACGTTTACGCCATGAATGCGAGAAAATAGCTAGAGGTTTAAATTGGGATATTTGCTATTCTCCCAACCCGCAAAGTATGTGTCCACCAAGAGCAGGTTTAGATGGTAATTTTGCCAGAAAAGAATATAAAATATCAAAACATGACAAAAACCATCATTGTTTAATCTGTCAAATCTTCGGAAATCCTGTATTACCTTCGCGGATAATACTTGATGATTTAGTTTGTGAAGAAGATCCAGAAAACTTACCAGAAATCATCCGTCCTGGCGTAACTATAAACCGTCGTCGTCACACTGCGGAAGAAAATAAACTTTACTTTCTGGAAATTTCACCTGCTAATACCAAATTGAGATTTACAGGAAATATTTATTTATCTAATGTTCCAGATTATGCAACTGCATTAATTTTAGCAGGACTGCGACATATTAACGCTTTAGGTGGGAGTAAATCAGCCGGTTTAGGTTGGTTACATTGGGAATTTCCTGATTTACCTGTAGAACCAGCAGCATGGGAACTTTTAGCTAAAGGAAGTGAGAAATCATGAAAAAAATTGAGTTAGAAATTAAAGCCTTATCACCTTTAGCAATAGGACGACAGAAACCAGGGGGGAATATTAGTGAGGTGGAAAGTTTTATTCCTGGTTCTGTAATTCGTGGTGCGGTTGCTAGTCAAATATTGCAGGAAGCAAATCAAGAACTTGAAGAAAATGATGATTTTCATAAATTATTTTTGAGTGAGAATCCGGCTATTTTTCAAAATGCTTATCCAGGTAATATAAAAATTCAAAAAAATGTTTATATCATTAAAAATGATGTTAGAGTTTTACCTACAACTGTACTCAGTTCCAAAAGAAAATCAGGTTTTATGTCATCAGAAGATGATATTAAAAATGGTGTATTTGATACATTGATTGATCGATTTTGTGCTGAAAATTATGGTCAAGTTTATGATCCTAATTGTCCAACAGAAAAAACTATTGATGGTGAAAGAGTTGATAATTTTAGTGGCTTTTATGCTGAACACAATGATGAATACTATAGTTCATCTGCAAAAACTCGTTTATTAACCAGAGTGGGTATAAATCGCCGCCGTGCTACTTCTGAAGAACAGGTGCTTTACAGCATTCAAGTTTTAAATGAATCAAAGGAACAAAAAAAGCAATTTGTAATATATACAAGTGCAATTTTAGTACCTGATGATTTAGCCGATTCTCTACACACATTCATTTATAATCATCAAAATAATTTTCGTTTAGGGGGTGCGAGTTCACGAGGTTTAGGAAAAATTCAGATTACAGCTAAAAAGCCTGGTGAGATTAAGTCAAATATCGAGCATCGAATTAACCTATTTAATCAAAAATTACAGACACGCTGGAATGAATGGGGGAATATTTTTGGTAAGATTTCAGAAATACCCAAAAATCGGATTTATTTCACCATAGATTTACAAGCAGATACAATTTTAACTGAAAATTGGCGACGCACAACGGTAATTTCTGAAGCAATTCTAAAGCAATTTACAGGAGTGAAAGATTCATCTTTGCAACTTCATACTTCTTATAGTAGCTATGATTATCGTTCTGGGTGGAATACAGCTTGGGGTTTGATGAAAGATGTGGAATTAGTGACAAATAGAGGGGGGGTGTATTTGTTTAGTACAGAAAATAAGGATTTGTGGTTAAAGGCTTGGGAAGATTTGGAAGTTTATGGAATAGGAGAAAGAACTTCGGAAGGTTTTGGACAAATACAAGTTTGTAATGAGTTTCATTTAGTATTAAGAGAGGAAGCTGTTTAAAAATGATTGAGCTAACTAATGTATTAAAAGAACAACTTGCTTTAAGAGTTGAAAAAGGTATCACCAATCAGATGGATGAGATTATCCGAAAAATGGGAGAACTCTCGAAAAAATTTGCAATAGCAGGAAAAGATAAAAAATCACCATTTAGAAATGTACTTGGTGTTGCTGTTGATTCTACTTCATCTATTGAAGTTATTAAAAACTATATTCGTTATCAAATTGGAAGAAGTGGTTCAAGTCCTATTTGGACAACTTCCAAAGATAAAGAGATATTTGCAGCAGCATTAGTTAAAGAACTGGATGATCTTAAACAAGATGCAGAATCAATAGTAAAAAATGTACAAAAATGTATTCCCAAAGGTCATGATTTAGAGCCATATATAGAGAACAAGAATAACCAAAATTATTTAACAACACACATTCACCTGAAACTTGTACAGCTATATCTAGGCTATCTAGCAAGAGAACATACAGCGTCGGTTGGGGAATTGAATCTAAAAAACTGAAAGCATTATTAATAATTACGGAGGTTTCAAATATGTATCGTTTTGTTGTATCAACTGTTGGAACAAGTTTACTTACTAATCAAATTCGCCAAAAAGCAGATCCTAAAAATTGGAAAGAACTGCTAGATAAAACTGCTCATTTAACAGAAGAGCAAATTCAAAAATCTTCTCCCGAAGTTCTAGAGGTTCTTTTAACACTCACAAGTAGAGCAGAAGAACAACTAGAAAGTGGTAATACTTTAGAGATAAAAGAAGCAAGTGCAGAGTTAAATGGCATCTATAGCTTATATGAAGATAATGTTGATAATGGTAAACTAGATTATCACTGGTTAATAACTACCGATACCGCACAAGGTCAAATCACAGCAAAAATAATTCAAGGTTTTTTAAATAAAAAAGTCAATTGTATTGAAATATATACACCTTATGAGCTTTCAGTAAAAAATACTTCAAAATTCAAACTAGGAATTGATGATTTAATAGATTGGCTTTCAAAAAAATATAAAGAAGCTAAAAAAGATGGTTATGACATCTATTTTAATTTAGTTGGTGGTTTTAAAGCCATTCAAGGATGTATGAATACTATCGGTATGTTTTATGCTGATAAAATTATATATGTATTTGAAGGTTCATCATCTAGCCTAATTACTATTCCCAGATTGCCAATTACTGTAGATTATGAACGAGTAAAAAAACATCAAGTTAATTTGGCTTTGTTAAATGCAGGTGCAAGTTTATCTCCTTCGCTAACTGAAAAAATTGAAGAAGCCTTAGTTGCAGAAATTGATGGAAAGATTACCATTTCTAATTGGGGACAACTAATTTGGAATCAGTGCAAAGATAAATTTTTATCATCAGATTTATTAGATTTTCCCAAAATAGATTATGACGACACATTTCGCAGGGATTATAAATCTATTAGTGATCTACAACACAAAGTAAAGCTGCAAGAAACTCTAGCTAAAGTCTCATATCAGTTTGAAGAATCAAATGGAGATACAAGAGTTTTAGGAAAGATTGTTAGTTATTATGCTTATCAAGGTGCAAAAGATAAGGAAGGTATTGATCATTTTTATGTAGGAATACAATTTCGTATTAGCTGTAAAGTCGTAAATGGAAGATTAAAATTGCGACATTATGGAACACATGATTATGTTGAAAGAAAAGAGACTAATTAAACTAATAGGATAATTAAACCATGTTTGACACATTCAAAAACCGCCTAGAAATCACAGGTACACTCACCACAATCACCGCATTAAGAATTAGTGCAGGACGTTCCACCGAACCTATTGGAACAGATTTACCCGTCATCAAAGACGCATTAGGACAACCATTAATACCCGGTTCAAGCTTTAAAGGTGCATTAAGATCAAGATTAGAAAGTTTCCTCAGAGGAATTGATTCCAGCTTTGCAGCTAACCCAGCAATAGAAGCAGAATCATCTATTCCATCTAAAACAATAAAAGATGAACGTGGAAATATTATCAAAAAAGGTTTGGATACCATCAAACAAGAAATTGAAGATGAATTGGAAGATGATAAAGAAAAAAATCTAAATACTGATAAGCGATTAACGGAAGAAATTCTGAAGATTTTAGAAAAAAATGATTTAACTTCACACCTTTTTGGTTCTCCCTGGATAGCAAGTAAATTTCAAGTCCGCGATTTAACCGTAGTACCTGATACATGGTTTGACCAATATCAAGAACGGGACGGAGTAGCAATTGATAGAGACACCGAAACAGCAGCAGACGGTAAACTCTATGACTTCCAAGTAGTACCAGCTAGTACACAATTTGAATTTCACGCAGTAGTAGAAAACGCCGCAGAATGGGAATTGGGATTATTGATGATTGGGTTACACCAATTTGAAACAGAACAAATTCCCCTTGGTGGTGGGCGTTCTCGTGGGTTGGGAGTTGTTAAACTAAATATAGAAAAAATGCGTTGGGTTGATGTTGAAGATAACCCACAATTTCTTTTACAATATTTGCGAAAATTAGTCATGGGAGATGAAACCGCTTATGAAGATGCAGCAGATTATAAGGATTTATGGGTACATCAATTAATTGACTATTTAAATCAGCAAATCTCTCAAAAAGCTTCAACCACTATAACACCAGAATAACAGAGTCATGCACAAAAAATTTGTAAATCATTGCACCATAGATTTAACCATCATTCCCGATGGACCTATTCTCATTAAATCAGGAAAAGAAGGGGCAGACCCTACAAAACCAGATATGGAATTTGTCGAAACATATCACGCTGGAGGACATACCATATACTTACCTGGAAGTAGTTTAAAAGGTGCAATTCGCGCTCATGCTGAACGGATTGTCAGAACAGTAGGAGATGAAAAACCTAACAGTAAAAACCTACCTTGGGCTAATGATCCATTAAATGATAAATATGAGTATTTGAAAAATATCAAATCGTCTAGTGATATTTATAAGCTTTCTTCCTTTACAGATCAAATGTTTGGTAATACTTCTATCGCAAGTAGAATCAGAATAGAGGACGCTTATCCAGATAATTCTAAAGCAGTAAAAACTGAAGAAAGAAACGGCGTTGCAATAGATAGAGTATTTGGTTCTGTTGCTGTTGGACCATTTAATTATCAAGTTTGCACTGCTGGAGAATTTAAAACCAAATTACATTTAAAAAACTTCACTCTTGCACAGTTAGGTTTAATCGGTTTAGTATTGCGTGACTTGCATGATGGTTGGTTCGGGTTAGGTTTTGCCAAATCTCGCGGTTTGGGTACTGTAGAGATTAAGTTAAATCAAGCAGTTGTGCAATATCCTGGTTGTATTTTATCAGAAGATAAAAAAGAAATTTGTGCCTTTGGTACTAATAAAAAATGGCGAAATACCCATCTTTTAGGAGTTGGTGAATTTCTAACAAAGGATGAAGCAAATTTATATAGTTTTCTATCAGAAGATCATCAAGATTCACCAGTTGCAGCCCAAGAAATGGAATTAGGTTTTGGTGTGCAACTAATTTGGAAAGAAGGAACAGTTAATGATTTATTTGAACGCAGTGTAAAGTCTTGGAGTCAATTATTAGGAGTTGCAAAATGAAGCCTTTTGTTGGTTATCAAGAAAAACCTTTATCAGTTCCCGATTTATTGAGATTAATTGATAAATTAAAAACAGAAAATACCTATTATTTTCTCCGGTGGACTAATAAGGTCAGTGGAATCATAGAAAACCTACCTGATAAATTTCCCATGTTAGAAGGGCAAATGTTTAATCATCAATTTGAATTAAGATGGAAACATAAAAGACAAAATACTTATGAAGTGCTATTACTAACTATTGATGATAACCATCATGGTTTTACAAAACTAGCTGAAACTTGGGAAATAGAACCGAATGATGAAAAAAAATTCCCATCTTATGCTTATCCTGCTCATGGATACCGTCCCGAAGAAACTCGCTTTCCCCAAAAATTCATTTATGCAGATAGTTTAGATATTCGTCTCACCACAGAAGAAAGTAATAAACCAAATAAACCCAAATTAGCCCAACGGTATTTTCTAGACAAGAAAACCGCAACTGTACATTTTGTAGCCCTCACAGTTGAGAAATAAACATGACTTATTCGCAACCAAACAGACCTACTCCAAAGAATACATCTCCGTCGGAAAATCCCAAACCTTATGATTTTGTTTCATTTCCTCAAGAAAGACCTAATTTACAACGTCCTTTTGGACATCATAAATATGATCAAAATCGTTTACATGGGACAATTTATCTAACACTAAAAGTACAAACATCACTGCATATTTCCACAGGTGCAGTAGTTTTAGGGAGTGATATAGGTAGTAAAATTTCTCTACTTAAAACTATGATTCAAGGAGTTGATGCTAAATTATCAATTCAAGGAAGTTCTTTAAAAGGTTGTATTCGTTCTGTATATGAAGCGATTACTAATAGTACATTAGGTGCAATTACTTCTAAATACAAAGAAAAAATTCCGGCTGAACGTTTACCTTGTAAAAATAAAGAAAAACTTTGTCCAGCTAGTCGAGTATTTGGTGCATTAGATTGGCAAGGTTTGTTAGACTTTAATGACGCTAACTGTGAAAGAATCGGCTTTTCTACAGGATTTATGCCTCCTTTATATGCTCCTCGTCCTAACTGTGACGTATATTATCAGCGAGGTAAATTAGCTGGACGTAAGTTTTATTATAATATGTCTAAAGCTATTGAAAAAGGACAAAAAGACGGAATTTCTGTCCAACAAGCAGGAAAGGAATATACTTTTAAAACACAAGTAACTTTTAAGAATTTACTTCCTGAAGAATTAGGAACATTATTAATTGTTTTGGGACAAGATAAAAAATATCCCATTGCTTTAAAGGTTGGTGGTGGTAAACCAATTGGAATGGGAACAATGACGGTAAATGTTGATAAAATTAATCAACCGCAAAACTTAAAACAGCGTTATTCATCCTATCAAGTGAGTGAAAATGATGATTTAACAGGAGACAAATTACAGCAATTTATCCAAAAGCAAATTCAAGTTGCACATTCAGGGTTGATTCAAAAAGAACAATTAGAACAACTTGCAGCTATTTTACGTTATCCCAATGATAGACAAGCACCATCAGGAATGTACTAAATTATGAGTTTAACAGATAAACAGTGGGAAATTGCTCATGCGATCGCACAAACTTTAGTCCAAGAACATACAGATGTCAACGAAGTAAGTAAAGCTGTTGCATATTTACGGACAGTTATTGATAAAGGTGATGCTACATCCAGATTTTTAACTTATCTCAAAACTCTAGTTAGAGATGGTAAAATGATTGGACATAGTGGTAAAACTGCTGGATATTATCGCAATATAGAGGCTACCTGTAGTCAGTATTTCAAAAATAATAGTGATGCTTCAACTATTTTGCAAATCTTAGGTTGGGTATCGCGGTTGATGAAATATTATAATAATTCTGGTGTTCCTATTGGGGAAATTACCACCCCCACAGCAGTAGTTGTAGAGTCAGCACGTCAAGCGGAAATTGCTAAAGCAAGTGGTAGTCATAATTTTGTAGTTGGCCAAGTAGTAGAAGCCATAATTACCGCTATAAAAGGGGTTACAGTGACTTACGAAATTATACTCACTAAGCAAAGATTAAGTAATGATGAACGTAGAAAGGTAGACTCACTAAGTGAGGGACAAAAAGTGAATGTTGAAATTTTAAAGCTTAAAGAAGACGGAAGTATAAAGAAGATTAGATTAATTGACTAAAAAATCTGTATTTGCTTATGGCAATATTCTGGGTATGGGTTGTAACATAGAATCTATACCCAAAACTTTTTTTGGTGTACACATTCCAATACTCAAGTGAAAAAAGTATGTACAAGCTTAAAGACTCGCTTTTTTTGAACTCAACGTCTCAAGCACTAGCTAAACTAACTGACTCAACTTTTCAACCAGCAAACAGTATAGCGACTGAATCAACTTTTCAATCAGCAAACAGCACGACGTTTTTAGAAACCAGGATTGCGAAATATATGACATACGAAGTAGAGTACACGGACGAATTCGAGCAATGGTATGTAAAGCTTGATGAAGCAGAGCAAGATTCTATTGATGTGATAATAGAGCTACTTGAAGAAAGAGGACCAAATCTTCGCTTTCCTCGTACTTCCGATGTGAGAGGATCTCGTCACGGAAATATACGAGAACTTCGGGTACAGCATCAAGGGAAACCATATCGAATTCTGTATGCTTTTGATCCCCGTAGAGTTGCGATACTCCTTTTAGGAGGTAACAAAACGGGTAATGATCGCTGGTATGAAGAAAACGTACCAAAAGCCGATAAGCTCTACGACGAACTGTTAAAAGAGCTTAAAGATGAAGGATTACTATGAAAACAAAGCCTTTTAGCGAATTACGCAAGAAAATGACACCAGAGCGCAGAGCTAAAAACAAAACTCGCGCTCAACTTATTTCACTCCATCTTACACTCCTAGAACTTCAACAGTCATTGGGACTGACACAGGATGAAATAGAAACAGACTTCAATAATTTTGAAGCTACTATTTCTGAGTTGGAAAACCAAGAGGAGATTCAAATTTCCGATCTTTCTCGGTATATTAAAGCTCATGGTAGAAATCTCAAAATAGTAGCTCATTTCCCAAATGAGGAAATTACTCTTGCTCAATTTGAGTAATAACTAATTAACAGTAATTAGTGTAATGAATGGCTTGACTTTTTTGTAAGGTCAAGCTATTATTTATTAACACTAGAGAGTTTAAGTTTTCCCCTAAAGGGGATTGAAACACGCCTCTAGTATGGTGATTGAACAGTTGTTTCAGTTTTCACCACTTCCCCGCAAGGGGATTAAAACTATCAAAAAAATTGAGAAATAGATTAACTTAGAGATGTAAACCCTCCTATTTTACAACCATGACTCTAACTAAAAACCGACTCACCTTTGATCAATTCCTCAACTACGACTTCCCCGAAGAAGGTCGCTATGAACTTGTAAATGGAGAAATTATGCGGATACAAGCAACCAGAAAACATGATAACTTAGCAGAATTTATTGCTGACACTTTTAAATTAGAGGTTAAACGTCTGAATCTCAATTACAGAGTATCTGGAAGAATTTCCATTAGAACCTTAACAGCGAATGGTAAAGAACAAGGACGTGTTCCTGATGTAAGTGTCGTAGATAAAAACTTGTGGGACGCTAATTTATCTGCTTACACTGCTTTTATTGAACCGTTACAATTAGCAGTAGAAATAGTTTCCACAAATTGGGAAGATGATTATATTGATAAATTAGAAGAATATCAACGTTTAGGGATTTCTGAATATTGGCTAGTTGATTATTTAGCAATTGGTAGTCGTAATTATTTAGGAAATCCTAAAGAACCAACAATTTTTGTATATATTCTCAATGAACAAGGTATTTATCAAGCAAATGCTTACCGTGATACAGAGAGAATTATATCCCCAACTTTCCCAGAATTAACTCTCACAGTTGATCAAGTTTTTGCAGCATAATTACAATCAGACATGACTAAACATAATAACTAATCCCCCCAAGGGGACGGAAATAGAGTAAAATGTTCAATGTTATCTATGCAATATTGCTAAAATGCCCCAAACCGACACATGGCCAGATGAAACCGAATTAGTAGGCTTAGTCTTTGACCTAGAAGCAACTACCACCACGTCCCTATATTCTCAATACACCATAGGACTTCATGCGTGGTTTCTCGACCAAGTACGTCAACATAACCCCGAACTTTCCGCATATCTGCACGACGGAGAATCAGAAAAACCATTTAATATATCTGCGTTAGCTGGTCAATTTGTTCCCAGCGGTAAACAACTGCAACTACAGGCAAATCAAAGCTTAACTTGGCACGTCAACGCCATGTCCCAACCAGTAGCAGCATTTCTGAGTCAATGGTTAACCCAACTCTCACCCATCTTAGAATTAAAAAATGCACCCTTGCAGATAAAAAAGGTAAGTATTGCCCACGCCCCAACTACTTACGCCCAATTACTGCAACCATTACCTGATAAACACCGAGATATTCATCTCAGCTTTGTTTCTCCCACTAGCTTTCGTCGCAAAGGTCATCATTTCCCCTTACCCGTTCCTGTCAACCTTTTCCACAGTTATCTGCGTCGCTGGAATGACTTTTCAGGAACGACTGTAGAACAAGATGCTTTCTTGAACTGGATAGATGAAAATGTGATTATTCACCAACACCGTTTAGAGTCCGTGAAAGTGGCCGCAGGTAAACGGGGTTCTGTGACTGGATTTATGGGTGCAATGTCCTGCGGTTTAGATAAACAAGCTTTAACTAATATTGAATTTAGTAAATTATTTTATGCCTTAGTTAGACTTGCTCCCTACTGCGGAACTGGACATAAAACCACCTTTGGACTGGGACAAAC
>JANMGZ010000139.1:0-2399 GCA_031374905.1 Dolichospermum sp. OTE_70_metabat_362_sub | reverse complement strand
CCCTCCTAATGCTCAGCATTCTAGATATTAATCAGGTCTGTATTTCTTCTGAATGTTTATCTAATCCATGTTGTTTAAGGTGTTCTATGTCTTTGGGGAAATTATTCTAAGGCAATTGTTTTCCATTTTAAGAAGCGAATTCACCTGATATTGGAAAAGTTTTTGTTGGTAGTTTTCTTGAAAATCTTCATCGAAGAGATTGCTAATTTGATACATAAACTCTGTTCTTATCTCATTTCTAATTTGGCTAATTTTTGTTCTTCTTGTGCAGATAATTGTTTTGTACCAATGTTTAACCAGATTCGTTTATTGAGGGATGAAACTGCGTTGAACAATTCATTCCGTAGTTTAGAGGATATTTGTTCAATACTTATCCAAGTGGGCGATTCAGAGTTGCTGTGACTTTTTGCTTTTCGGTATTGTCCAGTTGTTTTGTCAAAATACAACTCGTCATTAATCTGATTTTCACCTAAATGTTGTCCACCCATACAGGCACCAGAAGATCCGATTGAAAGTTTTTTCCTTATCAGCCATTGAGAAATGGGAGTTATGTGTAAATCAATACTAAAGTCTTCGTTGTGAGAGGCATTCTTTCTTTTTTGTATTGAGTTTATTTGCCTACCCAGAGATTGAAGATCAGAAAGATTTATGTGCATTGGAGAAATGATGAATAGTTATCTTGTATTAATAGCGTATTAATATTTCCTCTTTGGATCTGTGTAAATCTTTTCACTTCTCAGGGAGAGCTTAGAGGAGGAAAACCAATATTTTTTAAAAAAACTTTTGCAAATTTTGTTGACATTCTGAAAACATCTGCTATTATTTTCCTCCGTTGAACACAAGGTTTAGCCCAAACGAAATTTCACTCCTGAGCGAAAGAGTAACTTGTTCTAAAGTGTTCAATATGAAAACTGAAAGCTGCGTAAATGAAAATAAAGTATTTTAATTTAAGATCCTAGTCTTAATCTAATAAATAAAGATCAAACATCTTAAGCAAAGATACTCATCAACGAAAATATAAAAGCTACTAAGAGCACATAGAGGATACCTTGGTATCAATAGCCGATGAAGGACGCAATAAGCTGCGATAAGCTACGGGGAGTTGCTAATAAATGTCGATCCGTAGATATCCGAATGGGGAAACCCGTCTAGAGTAATTTCTAGTCATCCTATGCTCAATAAATAGGCATAGTGAAGGGAACCCGGTGAACTGAAACATCTTAGTAACCGGAGGAAAAGAAATCGAAGAGATTCCGTTAGTAGTGGCGAGCGAAAGCGGAAGAGCCCAAACCACGCAAGTGGGGTTGTAGGACCACAATGTGGCAGTAATAAATTTAATTGAATAACTTGAAAGGTTAACCATAGAAGGTGATAGTCCTGTAAATGTAAAGTTTGTTACGCCTAGTGGCACCTGAGTAGCACGAGACACGTGAAATCTTGTGTGAAGCTGCGGGGACCATCCCGTAAGGCTAAATACTATTGATGACCGATAGCGAACTACTACAGTGATGGAAAGGTGAAAAGAACCCCGGGAGGGGAGTGAAATAGAATATGAAACTGTGTGCTTACAAGCTGTCATAGCCCCATATGAGGGTAATGGCGTGCCTGTTGAAGAATGAGCCGGCGAGTTATATTCAGTGGCAAGGTTAAGGCGTTAATAGCCGGAGCCAAAGGGAAACCAAGTGCGAATAGCGCGTCAAGTCGCTGGGTATAGACCCGAACCCGCGTGATCTAACCATGGCCAGGTTGAAGCTTGAGTAAAATTAAGTGGAGGACCGAACCGACTAAAGTTGAAAATTTAGCGGATGACTTGTGGTTAGGGGTGAAATGCCAATCGAACGCGGAGCTAGCTGGTTCTCCCCGAAATGTATTGAGGTACAGCATCAGATTAAAGCTTGCTGGAGGTAGAGCACTATTTCGGTGCGGGCGAAGAAATTCGTACCAAATCGAGTTAAACTCCGAATACCAGCGTAGTGTTATCTGGTTAGTGAGTCTGCGAGGGATAAGCTTCGTAGGCAAGAGGGAAACATCCCAGACCACCAGCTAAGGTCCCTAAGTTATAACTAAGTGGATAAGGAGGTGGAGTTGCATAGACAACCAAAAGGTTTGCTTAGAAGCAGCCATCCTTTAAAGAGTGCGTAATAGCACACTGGTCGAGCGACTCTGCGCCGAGAATTTACGGGACTATGTTATACACCGAAGCTGTGGAATTACATTGTAATTGGTAGGGGAGCGTTCTGTTGTAGGCTGAAGTAACACCGGAAGGAGTTATGGACGAAGCAGAAGTGAGAATGTCGGCATGAGTAGCGAAAACGTTGGTGAGAATCCAATGCACCGAAAACCTAAGGGTTCCCATGGCAGGTTCGTCCGCGTGGGGTAAGTCGGGACCTAAGGCGAGG
>JANMGZ010000012.1:0-1869 GCA_031374905.1 Dolichospermum sp. OTE_70_metabat_362_sub | reverse complement strand
TCCACATGTTTTAATGCTACTTCGTAGTATCTCTTTATCCTTAGAAAGCATTTAAGAAAGCAAGGGCGCACCAAAACAGGTATAAATACTGATGAAGTCTAGTATTAGCCTATCAAGATGCGCCAACCCTATAATACCGATTTATCAAGCAAAGAGTGGGAAATAATTGCACCAAAGCTGCCAAAACAATCAAAATTTGGGAGACCACCAAAAACAGATTTTCAGGAAGTGATGAATGGGATTTTCTACATAACCAAGAATGGTTGTACATGGGAAAATCTGCCCCATGATTTCCCTCCGTATTCGACAGTCTACTTCTACTTTCAAAGATGGACAAAAACAGGAGTTATCACTGAAATTAATCGCCAGATAAGTGCTCAATTACGTTTGGCGGATGGTCGAGCAGCAACACCGAGTCTAGTAAGTCTCGACAGTCAAAGTGTTAAAACAATGGATAGTGCAGGTAGTCGTGGTATTGATGGCGGTAAAAAGATTAATGGTCGCAAACGCTTCATCATGGCTGATACATTGGGGTTAGCCGTCGGGGTTATGGTATGCCCAGCAAACGTTGGCGAGAGGGCAGGGGCAATCAGACTATTAGAAAGCTTGAAGTATCCACTTAGACGATTACAAAAGATACTAGTTGACAAGGGGTTTTCTGGTGTAGACATCACTCAGTGGGTAAAAGATAATTTTAGTTGTACTTGGGAAGTAAGTAAAAGGACTGAAGACCAGCAAGGTTTTGTTGTTGAATCAAAGCGTTGGGTAGTGGAGAGAACCTTCGCTTGGATAGGCAAATATCGCAGACTCAGCAAGGATTATGAATTTTATGAGAACACATCGGAGTCCTTTATCTACATGGCTTTGATCCGCAAAATGCTTAGAAATCTTACTGCTGTCAATTCTTAAATGCTTTCTAAAAGAAGGCAAAGATGCTGCTGTCCCAGACAACTTAAAACCAATGCTCACCACAGGCTTTAGCGATTACCCCTGTTAAGGTGACCAACGAACTTGCGTAATCCTAGTGATATAGCTTCGTAAAATTTCACATCAAAAGTTAGATAATGAAAATATTCTACAAATTCATCAAAACGAGCATCAGTCTTTCCCCGTTGGAAAAATCTGGAGACTGAGCCAAAGTGGCTGGTAGGCCACGATATTTATACTGGGGGTTTAACCCCACCCCTAATTATATGTAGAACCAATCAATTCAAATTGTATAAAAATTCTAAGAACAATTTATCGATTATACCCCATTACAAGTATAATATTATTGCAATGTTAAAAGCCTAATATCTAATACAGTTATCCTGATACTGTTTTAGGAAATAGCTAATTAAATTACAGAGACAACCAATCAGATGGCTAATACTAAATTTAGAAATGATTATATACAATTATAATATAATAATATCCGTATAAGGGACTAACAACTGAAAAGAAATGGATGCGGGGGCGGTGGGTGCCAGATAAAGTAAACAATATAATAATAGGGTAAAGAAATTTTATTGGGCAATTTCTAGGGGCGGGGCGCACCTAGGGAGGTGCATGGAAAAATAGAGAGGGGGGGAAGGGCAAATTGCGAAACAAAAGGGAGGGGTGCCCAAAAATCACAACAAAAACAAATGAGAGCATGAACCAGATTAACAGGTAGAGCAGGTACCAAGATGAAACAAATGAGAGCAGGTACCATGATGAAACACATGAGAGGATGGACCAGATTAGGATGTAGAGCAGGTACCAAGATGAAACAGCGCAGAGGAAGGACCAGATTAGGAGGTTGAGCAGATACCAAGATGAAATAGTGCAGCGGAAGGACCAGATTTGGAGGTTGAGCAGGTACCAAGAATGAACAGTGCAGAGAAAGGA
>JANMGZ010000505.1:0-5768 GCA_031374905.1 Dolichospermum sp. OTE_70_metabat_362_sub | reverse complement strand
ACTGAATTAAGAATAAGATCCCCCATCTTAACTTTTTTCAAGATGGGGTTTTGTACATTCTCTAGTCAGTTAAATGCTGATGCTATTGAGAATAAGTCTGGGTTGTAGATATTCGTAATTGACTAAGCGTCCTTTGTTGTTCAACTCAATTTTTCTCTGTACCACATTCAATTCTTGCTGGAATTTATTCACAACATCGTCAGCATTGGGATCTACAAATTCTTCATCTTCATAATATCCCAATCTGTCATAACGATAGGCTGAGAGGGTAAATACAGTTGTCAATTGGCTATTTGTCGGCTTCGCAGGTGGAAGAAAATCTATGAGGGCTTGACGGTCTTTAATATCGCCCTTTTCTTGAATTGGTTTATAAGCAGCCAAAGGCATATTAGGAATAAAACCCATGTATTCATATTGAGGGAAATTCACCGCAGAATGTAGGGGTCCACAGATGTAGAGGATAGTAGTAACAATCTCCACTAATTGTTCTAAGGTATCAATGCTATTTTTCATCCCCTTAACTCTACCACCATCTTGAGCAACCAATTCCCGCGCCCAAGCTTGCAGTTCCACATCTGCTTTCAAGTCTGTTGGACTCTTATAATAAAGTTCCAAATAGTTAAACACGAACTTGTTAATCGCGTTCCACAACAAGATTCCATCATCCCGATAAGGATAGTGTGGCAAGTTTTTCACATCATCCATACCACGATTTTTGAGTTCTCTGGGTAGGGCAAACTGATCCAAACTCCAATCTTTATAAGCATCTACAACAATTTGTAGTGACTCTTGCAAAGTTCCCGCTAATAATTCATCAACGGGACCGCCTCTATTAACCAAACCTTTACGGCCTAAATCATTGTTAGCCAACATGAACCGGAAATGGGGTTTTAGTAATATTCTCAGAGGATGGTTCTCAGCTAGTTGACGAGGGGTAACAACAGCAAAAGGTTCCATAACAAAGTGAGTCCGGCATAAATGGCTGCTCATTTCATGATGATTACTATCAGCAATTTGCACACAGGACTTGGCATAAAACCAGGTTAAAGCGTCATCAAAAGGGGTCAGCAATGGGCTGGCTTTACCTAAATTTGGCTTAATTTGAATGGCTATAGGGACCAATTGACCACGATCTTGAAAGCCTGAACTCCGCCAACAAAAAAAGGCTATGGGGGCTGGTAGGTACTTTTTACCTTTAGCGAAAGTGCCACCTTGAATGAACCCCAAAGGTCTATAATCAGCTACATATAGATTTCCT
The DNA here is from genome assembly GCA_031374905.1 of Dolichospermum sp. OTE_70_metabat_362_sub. Lineage (GTDB taxonomy): Bacteria > Cyanobacteriota > Cyanobacteriia > Cyanobacteriales > Nostocaceae > Dolichospermum. The sequence goes on along the minus strand of JANMGZ010000505.1, from coordinate 4,510 downwards.
GTTGCCAGTCTTTCTATCAAATTGATAGAGTTGCCAAACTTAGCTTGCAATTCTTCGATAGTAAAGGCAAAGTTAGCTGGCATTTGCTTAATCTGCCGGATAACTACAGGATTTACCCCACAAAGCCTTTGTTCGACGAAGGAATCATCGGTTTCATAAGTTTTCATCACATTGGGTTTAGGCAAAACTGGAAAAAAGTCTTCATAGTCTTGCAATTCGTCTAAAGGGTCCCACATAGCATGGGCTTTGACAGCCATCATATTTAGAGGAAGTTCTGCTGTCTCTAATGTCCGTTCAGCAATATACTTGGTAGAAAAATTCTCTGAAGGAGGTACATTTTTGAGCATTGCCATAGGAGGCAAAAAATCATACCTAAATTCATACTCTTTGCGGCCTTTCTGTAAGGAAGATTGGCGTTGTGCAGGGTTCGGGTCTTTTTGAGGCAAAAATGGCTTCATAGGTGTTGGTATCAGTAATTTAACTGACAATTTATGGTCTTAGTCTGTAATAGATTGTATTAAATTATCTAATGTCATCGTTGCTAATACCAGCTTAACTTAATAAATATTTAACTATTTTGGGAAAATAGGGTTGAAAATAATCCTTTTTTATGTAGCGTAGATTCAAAATATACAGGAAATGCTCTTTGATCTCAAACGATACTAATCATGAATAAATTTATGCGTCCCCAAGCCGTCCTATCCATTACTACATAAATTAATTTTTCATCCTGCAACTATGTTTATAAAAATGGTTTCACAATTGGTTTTTACCCCAACTTTCCCTTTGAGAGAAATCTCTATTAGAATGAAGTAGTCCAAATAGCCCAACTTGTGTTTGTTCAGAGTTCATAATAGTTCAATATACAAAATTATTAAGTAATCACCAAAGGATAATATACTCTATCATGAATAGTAATTTTTAAGTTTACAATGATACTACACCTTTTCCTTCGCTGGTGGCACAATACCAAACTTATTTAACCCCGCATCAATATTTCTCAATAACTTAAAATCATCCTCCGGTAAAGGATAACTATTACTACTAACAAAACCCCCAATAGGCTGTTTTTCTAAAAATGCAAATGCTTGGCGAAATTGTTGCGGTTCTGCCTTAATTGGGGCATCAAAATGACAGGGAATAATCCATTGAAAATCCCAATTTGCAACTTTATCAGCCCAATTTATAGTTTCCTGTGGTGCGCGATTTAAAATCAAACTTTGTAAAATTGGGGCAACAAATATTCGCCCATTTCCTCGTAAAATATCAAATGAATATTGCCAATTTTCCTGCCATTGGAAGGGAAAAAACCCGAAATAGGCTTTTCTAGAACGTTCTGGTGCTTTTTTGGCATCACGCCATACTGCACTCCATGCAGGTACTTCTAATACACTGGGGCTAAAATACAAGGCAAATAATGTTACCCGCTGCCACCCTTTACGGCGATTTGCTGGGGTATCTGCAACGATGTCAAAGGCTTTATCCTTAGCGTGGTAGAGTAAGGGATAGGGGTCAAGTTGAACTATAGCTGATGGGTCTGCTGGTACTGAAACTATAGTATCTGTAAGTAAGAGTGTGTGCGATCGCTTGTGGAAAAAAGCCACCTCTGCAAACTTACCCAAACCCAAATCAATTGGTCCGAGGATGGCATAATCAAAATCCTCAGCAAAAGGGGCTTCATGACTATTTTCAGGCAATATCTGAGTGCGTTTACCAGGTAAACCTAACCAACTCAGAGGCAGATTAATTGGAAAACTCCATTGTCCAGGGGCAACAAATACCTGTGCTGTGGGAAAGCGTCGCGCAAAAGGACCAACAAATACTTTATGTTCTATTCCTGATATTGTTGGCAAAATAATATACTTAATATCACCATGTTCTGCCACCAACTCATTCAGCAACCGGACACATTCTCCAGTGGGTGCGACAGGTGCATAAACCAGTAAACCTCCTTTTTTCAGCTTAACTACAGTCATGCGAATTGGTACAACTACATAGAAAATTCCCTGTAATTGGTCAAAAGTCCAGATGGTATCTTTGATAACTTCTTTACGGATAGTCCGCCGTTGACCGTAAGGATAAATTGGGACAACAGGCCAAAACAGCCATCCAAAATCCTGGGGATGAATTTGTTCTATGTATTCACTTTCAAGCACTTTGTCAACCTTCCCTAATTCCTAATAATCAAATTTTTCTTTGCACTCTTGAATTTGGAGTTTAGCAAATTCAGGAGAGGATTGAATATTTTGCTAAGTAGGTTGGCGTTAAAAATTGTTGTTATGACAAGGGAACAGGAAACTTCATAACCTTCTGCCCTCTGCCTCTTAACTCCTGCCTTTTTGTAATTAATTCTGTCCCATTACTTAAACAGTTTTTTTTTTTTGGGGTTCCTTGTCCCCTTTTCACCCATTCAGCCAATCCCCAATCCCGATTACTTCACTGCTTCAAGAAATGCTCTTAAACCTTTACTATTAAAGGTGTTCATGACTTCAGATGCACTTTCTTGACTATTATATACTCCTACCTGCATCACTCTCCGTCCTTGCCAAATTTTGGAAAAAGCACCAGTAGCTAAAGAACTAACTAAATTCTGCTGCTGCTGATTTTCAACAAGCACTAGCACCCGGTAACTGACCTTTTGCCGCGTAGGTGTATAACGTTGAGAATTTAATATGGGGGCTGAATTTTGGATATTTTCCCTTGCTACTTGAGGAGCTACAAATTCAATAGCACCTGATTCAAGTTGGACATAATTAAATTGGGGTGAATCAACTTGATTATTTGGTAATGGTGGCAATTGCTGAGGATTAGCAATAGTTCTAGTTTTGGGAGAGATTATGGTTGCTCGATTAGGAGAATTAAGAACTGTGGGAGCAGAAGAAGGGATTGGTGTCCGCGATGTAGGTGCGGTTATACCTCGGAGATCCAATTTACCACTAATGCGATTACTAACAAGATTGTTTCCAGCCGCAGAAATTACCAATTTAGCCGCTTTGGCATTGACATCATAACGACCATTATTCCGAAATACATTCTTACCTGGGTCATAACTCATACCCAAATCTGGTCTACCTTGAGCAATCACTACCAAACCATCTTCTTTATTACCTTGAATAAGATTATTCCTGAACATTGGTGTGGCATTTGCTTGGACAATAATACCTGATCTGTTGTTCTGAATTTGATTAGCTACTACCACTGGAGCAGAATTTTGGGCAATATTAATGCCAAAACCAGTTTCTTGAAAGATATTTTCCCTGATTTCGGGACGAGCATTCCCAGAAATAGTTATGCCATTAGCACCATTGCGAACAAAATTATTTTTGCTAATGCTGGGAGTACCATCACCAGCTACAGCAATTCCATCTTGAGTATTATTAGTAAAGGTATTTTCCCGAACTAAAATATTACTGGATTCAATCCATAAGCCATAACCACGATTATTGGAGTTAGTGACGGTGACACCAGTTAAACTAGCTTGGTTAGCACCAACAAGGGCCACATTTTGACTACCAAACCTGCGACTGAGGTATTGACCACCACCAGCAATTGTTACGGTTTTGCCTTTATTGCTAATATCCCCTTGAATGGCTACTCCTGGTTTTAATATTAAAGGAAATACTTCTCCAGTTTTAACGCTATATATACCAGGAGAGAGGATAATTACAGTGTTGGATTGTGAAGCTGCCAAGGCTTGGCTAATTGTCCGCCAAGGTGCGATCATACTACCATTGCCTGTTTTATCATTTCCCGTACTTGGGTTGACAAATGATTGGTTGATCTGAGAGATTGTTTTTTTGCCTTGAAGAATTTGTTCCACTCTGGGAGGAATTTGAGCAAAGACACTACTTGTACTGGTGATCAAGAGTATTGTACTCGTCACTCCTAAACCAATAGTTAAACTCAAGATTGAGAAACTCAGGGAGTTATGCCGGGTATTTACAGATTTTTTGGGAACTATCATTGTTTAAAAACTCCTGAAAAACATACAGCAAGAACGTTGAAAATATGTTTGTGTCTGAGACTGGATATCAACGGCTGCCTAGCAACTGCCATACAATAAATTTTTATACTATTTAACCGTAGTATGTCCACGATGTTACAAAAAAAAAGGAAAGGGAATAGGGAACATTTGATCTAATGGGTTTTACTGTTCCCCGTTCCGTTTTACCTCTCTCAACAAGTGAATTTAATTTTGTCCGACTAGTCAGCAAATATTTAAATCGTATTATTTTTATGACAGCATTCAAAACGGGGTTGTTATAATGGTTTCAGCCCACAGTTACACACAGCAAACTGTTTATCGCATTTTAGATGCTAATTTAGATCGCGCTCGTGAAGGGTTGCGAATTATTGAAGAATGGTGTCGGTTTGGTTTAAATAATGCTCAATTTTCGAGTATATGTAAACACTTGCGTCAAGAGTTGGGTACTTGGCATACGGCGGAAATCCGGGCAGCACGAGATACACCGGGTGATCCAGGAACTGATTTAACTCACCCCCAAGAGGA
>JANMGZ010000479.1:0-17495 GCA_031374905.1 Dolichospermum sp. OTE_70_metabat_362_sub | reverse complement strand
TCTCACCCCGGATGAACCAGCATTTTCAGAAACTACAGCATATAGTCCCAACAGTCCCTATTCAGCTTCAAAAGCTGGAAGTGATCATTTAGTTCGGGCTTATTATCATACCTACAAATTACCAACAATTATCACAAATTGCTCCAATAATTATGGTGCTTTTCAATTTCCTGAAAAGCTAATTCCTTTGATATGTATTAACATTTTAACTGGTAAAGAATTACCTATTTATGGTGATGGAAAAAATGTTCGAGATTGGCTGTATGTAGTTGATCACTGTCGGGCTTTAGATGTGGTAATCCATCAAGGAAAACCAGGAGAAAATTATAATATTGGTGGTAACAACGAAGTTGAAAATATCAGTCTGGTAGAGAATTTATGTCAAATCATGAATGAGTTAGCACCAGATTTACCAGTATATCCAGCGGAAAAATTAATTTCTTTTGTGAAGGATAGACCTGGACATGATCGAAGATATGCAATTAATGCCAATAAGCTAAAAACAGAATTTGGTTGGACTCCGTCGGTGACAATTACTCAAGGTTTACGTTTAACTGTAGAATGGTATCTAGGTAATCGTGATTGGTGGAAATCTTTGCTATGAAAAATTAGTAATTATCAATTACTATCCAATCCCTAATTTCTCTTCATAATGAATGGGAAATTTAGATTGGAGTAAATTTCTGACAGCTACTTCTAAATCACTTTCTTTGAGTAAAGATTCTCCCATAATTACTGTTTGCACACCAAATTCTGCAAGTAGAGATAAATCATCAGGGGTTTCTATTCCTGATTCGCTAATCACTAAAATTCCTAGTTTTTGTAATTGCGATCGCCTAGCTACCAATAATTCTTGAGTGGTGTTAATATTGATGGTAAAATCAATCAAGCTTTGATTATTAATGGAAACTATCCTGACATCTTCTAGTGCGAGCGCTCTATCCAAATCATTTAAGTTATGGACTTGGATTATAGCATTCATACCTAAGTAATGAATTACTCGTAAGAGGTTTTGTAGTTGTTGATCTGTAAGAATAGCAGGAATTAATGATATTGCATCTGCACCAGCCGAACGTGCTAAATAAATTTGGCAAGGATCAATGATAAAATCTTTGCAAAGTAGAGGTATTCCGACTCGATATCTGATAGCACGTAGATGATCAAAACCACCATGAAAAAACTTTTGATCAGTGACAACAGATACACAAGATGCTCCTCCTCGTTTATAGGCTTGAGCAATAGCAACTGGGTCAAAATCTGGTCTAATTACACTATGATAAAGTGATGCTTTTTTCACTTCGGCAATTAAACTAGGTTTATAAATACTCAACTGCAAAGCCGTAAAAAAGTCCCTTATTGTAGGAGCAGCAGTTAACTGACGTTGCAATGAAGCCCAAGACATATCTTGCTGCATTTGTGCAACTTCTTGTTTTTTATGCCACACAATTTCTTTAATAATTGCTTGCATTTGCTGATTATAAATTGTGGTTTGGGAGATCATAAAATCTGCATAATAGTGGTAATTTTTTAGCGATGAATCTTCACCTTTCCTTTTTATTTTTCAGAGAAAAATTTAAACAAATTCATATTTAAGAACGCAACTACTTTGATTGAAAGTCAAACCTGTCAATTTTCCTGCTTAGTGATTAATTTTGCTGAGAATTACCAAGTAAGCAGTTATTTTTAAGTAATCTGATATAAGTACGATAGGGTATATAGTCCATAGGGTTGTAACCAGCAAACTGTAAAACGAGAACACAAGCCCAAGAATATTTTCCTGCTATAATCGCTTTGATTATTTGTTCTATTTGTTCAGTCTTAATTTTTTTGTTAACAGCCGGATTGTAATTGCTAAAATTCTGATTCATAATCTGCACTCCTGTTTGTAATAAGAATCATTTATGGTTTTGAGAATTTTTCTGATATTCATCACCAAAGGCTTCTTCTTAAGACTACCTAAAATTACCCTCTCAATACATGAATTATTTTTTGATTAACTTGATAATTTTTTCGCTCTTATTCTTTGCATTTAACAAATTGTGATAATCTGGTTTTTTTAAGTGTAAATTTAGCAGCAATAATTATATAATATTTTTCTCACTTTTTATGTTAATTTTTTGTATGTTCAAGTTACAAGTTATTTAATTCAATTTACTAATACTTCACGGGACTTCCAAAAATAAATCATGCAATTTTTTAGTGGTGTGGCAAACAAGGGGTCTAGAAATGCTAAACCCTTACGGGATATTTTTTAGTTAAAAATTCCATCCCTAGTGATTAAAATGTAGAGTAAAATTTGAGATATTGATTTGCCACATCCAATTTAGAAACCCGAAAATCATTAGCAGTTTTATTTAAAGGCTGTTCTAAAGTATAAATAATGGCTTGTGAAAGATTTTTGACAGCATCATTTTCAACATCAAAATAACAACAGCTAGAACTACCAATTTCTCTAAATATAGGAATATCTGAGCAAACAACTTTGCATAAAAAATATAGAGCTTCTGCTAATGGTAAACAAAATCCTTCCTGAGATGAAGCAGCAACAAAAATTTTACATTTTTGATATAACCAACATAATTCATTATCCTTAATTGCATGAATTAGTAGCACTTGATCTTGAAGATATAAATTTTGAATTTGATTAACTAAACTCTCTGTTTCTGGTCCTGTACTACCAACAATAATCAGCTTTGTTTCGTCTTTTAGATAACCATTTTTCTTTAGAAAAGAAAATGATTGAATTAATAAATCTATATTTTTATTTTTTCGATGTTGAGCGACGCACAACAAAAAAGAATCATGATCATCAATATCTAAATTATGAGGTGGTTCAGCAACAATATCACTAAAATCTACGTAATTATAAACAACAGTAATGGGTTTGAGTGTTTGAATTTTGGGAAAATATGATTTAAGGCTACTTAAAGTAGATTTAGAAACACAGGTAAGACCATCACTATGTTCTATACATTGTTTCAAAAATAAACGATTAAAGATCACGTTTGGATATCCAAAAACCTCTGGCTTTTCATAAGGATACAAATCGTGAATTGTCGAAACAACTGGACAAGAAAAAAGTGGGCGTAAAAAAGGAAAAGGAAAAGATAAATGGACAATATCAGGACTTAAATGCTTTACCAATTTTGGTAAACCAAATAAAAACCAGATATTTCTTGCCAAAGAATTATTTTTTATATCTACACCAATTAATTGAATTTTTGGGGAATGAAAAAATTGTTCAAAATAATCTTTCTGCCATATTCCGACAATTAAAGTCACCTTGCTAACCACTGGATTATCAGCTAAACATTGAGCGAGATTTGCAGCGTGTCGGCAAACACCTGTTGGTTTTGTTGGTCTGTGTAAAGCAGCAATTAATATGTGCATATTATCAAAGGAGAAAAAATTAATTAGTTAAAAGTAGGTTCAAAAAACTTGAGATATAACGTCAGTTTGTGATCCTTTCTTCTTGGCAACCTCCAAATAAAGTTTGTTTAAACGCTCTCCGACAACCTGCCAACTGTAGTTTTCATTGACTAATTTCCGGCCTGCATGGCCCATCACAATCCTTAATTGTGGGTCTTTAACTAAATGAATCATTGCGGCCGCTAAATCACGAACAGCTTGATAGGGTTCGTCAGCGGCAATCTTAAAACCAGTTGCCTCTGTCACTTGAACAGCCGGGCCACCTAAATCTAGACAAATGACAGGACGACCTGCTGCCATTGCTTCCATGCACACCCCACCCCCAGAATCATGGAGACTGGGATGAACTAGCAGATGACAGTCCTTTAATAAATCTAAAGCCTTTTCACGGGGCAATCTGCCCCAAAATTTAACTTTTTTAGCAATTCCTAAATCTGATGCCAAGGTTTGCAGTTGAGGCCATTCCGGTCCATCTCCCACAATCCAGTATTCTGTATTTGGTAGATTTGCTTGAGCAAAGGCACGCAATCCTAAATGAAAGCCTTTCCAGTGTAGAAGTCTACCTATGCTAATAAATTTTACTATTGGCTCATTCAGGATTTCATATTGATTTAGATGCTCTATGTCTTCCTTCGACAACCCTAATTGAGATTGAATTTTTACATGACTTGCACCTATTTTATAAAGTCGTTGGGCTGTGTCCTTTGTGGTGGCTCGGACTACAGCACTTTTTTTAGCAGTAAGACGGACAAACGGGTCTTTCTCTCCTAGCCAACCAGCGCCGCTCCGGGCAATTTCGTAAATTTTGCCATTTAAGCTAAAATCCTGCCAAAAGCTTGCTGGTGCTGATTCTCCACCACCTACAGGACCCCAAACTAGGGGAATGGGTAGCAGTGACAGAAAGCAAGGACTGGAGTATTTAACAAAAGTGACATGATGGATAATATCAAAGTTAATTTTCTGATGTAGGTCACGGGCTACAAAGTAGGCTTGAATTTGCCAGAGGTAATAGTGAAGCTGCATTCCTCCAGACTGCCCCCAGCGTCTACTATCTTGCCAAAAAGGCAAAGTAAAGTAAATAAAGTGAAGATTGGAAATAGGGTGGCGTGCCAATTCTGCGTTAATGATATCCTGACTCTCATCGGGTCGGGTGAGTACCCAGACTTCATGGTATTTTGCGGCTTCGCGGGCAATATTCCAACCCACACCAGGTTCTGAACCCATACCTGGTTCGCAGGAGTAAGCAGACATTAAAATCTTCATAGGAAATTGGTAATTGATAATTGGTAATTAGGAAAATTTCCCCCCCTACTCCCCCTGACAGGTGTAGGTTTTTTACAATTGGGTGAAGGCAGGACTTGGAAGACAAGGAAGGAAAGTAGACAAGGGAGTTTGAAGAGAAAGAACCGGAAAATTCTGCTCGATATGTTCCCTGTGGCAGCAATAATCACTTGTTACCAATTAGCCAACTTTCTGGATGATTAATCATTTTTACTAATCCACTTAAAACTTGATTATATATACTATATAAATCCCTTCCTTCCTCTACAGAAATATATTGGCATTTTACGGAAAATTTCAGCCACACTTGAGTTTGGAGCTGCTTCTGATTCACAGTCATTTAATTTAGCTATAAATGATGCTTGATATCTTCTTTTTCTCCACGCCTCTGCGAAATTTGCACAAACTGAACGGGAGGAACGACGTATTTGGTCAGTCAGTGAATATCTTTCTTCCACCGGAAACTGTTTTGATAACTCAAAGATTTTCATCGCTGCATTAAACGCTTTTTGATATATCACTAAATCTTCATGGGTTTTAATTCTTCTTTGTTCTTCTTCCTTGTCCACTTTCCCTCCTTGTCTGCCAAGTCTAGCCCTATTATAAATCTCAATGTAAAAAACCTACACCTGTCAGCCTACTCCCCTACCTCTTTTGTATCTGTTTCTTGAGTTGTCGTTCTTGCCATGCTAGTCCTATAATTAAGGCGATAGAAAGCATGAAACCTGGTTCTTCCATTTGAGTAAAAATAAAACCCATGACGAAAACAGTTAGTAGGGTAACTTTTAAAGAATCATCTAGACCGAAGTTTTGCCAAGTTAAATAGGAGAAAAATAGGTATGCTGCTATCCCCAAAATTCCCAAATCTCCCCATATTCCAGCCCAGCCAAAAATGGGGCTGAAGAGACTGGAACCTGTACAAAGCCAAGAACTAACACAAAATTCCATTGCTTCCTGACTAATGGGATTGGTAGTAGCACCTAGTGGTCCGAGTATAGACCAATAATCTTTCAGAAACCATACTCCTAACCGGCTGACAGTATGCCCAGGACCAAGACCAAATAACCAATCTAGAGGGGATTGATCATGAGATAAAATAGAACGCACCGAGTAGAATTTAGCATACCAAGCTTGACCGTCTGCTCCGTAAAGTTCCGGTCGCGCCCAGGCTGTAAATCCAGCAAATGCTTCTAAGTTTTGTACACACCAAAGGAATCCGTATCCAAAGATAGCGATCGCACTCAAAAGTTTGATAGTTTTACCAATATCCTGAGCATTTACTAAGATTAAAAGACCCCAGGCAATTAGATACGCAAGCAGAAGTTGTTTAGAATCAGAAAAGAGAATCTGCCAGAAAGCGGCGATAACTGCCCCGATTCTCATCCATAGCGGAAAAGTCTTTTCATTAGTGAAGAAGTATAAAGCAAAGGCAATTGATACCGAAGCCGATACATAATTCCCAGCCCCTGTAGGGAAAAAGACTCCACCACATCCATCCGTTCCATTGAGTCCCTTAGCATAGAGTTTCCCGGTATCAATTAGGGGTTTCTGGACAGCAGCAAGGACAAAGTTAATCACAACAGACCAGAACAACCACTTCTTGATGCGTGTAATAGATTTCGCAGACATAGGAATACAGACGATGGACAGCAAGAAAATGAAGGGTTCGCAAAGCATCATGAAGGAGACAATTGCATTAATTAAGCCTGTATTATTCCATAATGCACTAGCTAACACGGCAAATAGAAAAATGAATATTCCTAATAAAAAAGCATAGGCAATTGCAATTTGTTTACGATCTTTTGCTCGACTTGTGAATAATACAACTCCTAAAACCAAGGGAACAATTGCAAAGTGGACAAGGTTAAGGATTGAAGGAGCGCGAGTAATTGCACAAAAAATGCGAGAATAAAAAACTACGGAAAAGGCCAAGATAATTAAACTTGTGTTATCAATCCATCCTTTTTTTTTCGGTTTCTTGGTTGTCGGTGAATCCAAATACATAATTTGCCTATTGCATGATGAGTTTTTCCATTTGATGCAATAAATAAAACTTGGTGAAGTAGAAACAGTATCTAGTGGTCTGTCAAGCTAAAAATTGTGAGCTTGAGGGAAAATAGAGAGGCTATTAACTGTAAACCTCATTATTAAATTAGCCTTCAAAGTAGGAAAGGAAAATAATTGAGTTGATAAGTTAAATTATGTGATCTTTCTCCAATTACTTTGGCTGGATTACCTGCAACAATGCAATAGGGATCAACAGATCGTGAAACTATTGAACCAGCCCCAACTACAGCACCTTCTCCTATATTGACTCCTGGCAAGATTATTGCTCGATAGCCAATCCAAGCGCGATCGCCAATATTGACATCTCCACCCCTATCAGCAAAGTCTGGGGATTGTGGATCATGACCTAATGTGAGAATAGTAGCTTCTGGTCCAATAGAAACATCAGCACCCGTTTGAATTTGGGAATGGCGACCATCTAATAAACAGCCAAAGTTAATGACATTGCGATCGCCTAAATAAACTGTTCTCCCAGTTAAAAATTTACATCCCATCTGTACTGAAGTACCAGTTCCTACTCGTGCTAAGTACGCATTGAGATAAGCCATGCGGATTTTACGGGACGGTATACCACTAATAATCTGATTATAGCCACGGCTGAGAATACTACCTGCAATAGTGCTGGAATTCATGATATTTCATAATTTGAAAGTTAGGAGTTGACTAAAAAATCTTTCAAAGCATCAATAATTATCTGGTTTTAAATTAACACTAATGTATAGGCTATTGTAGACAAATTGGCAAAATTTACAGTTAATCTTTTTTATAAATTATTGAAGATTCCTATAAGTTGCAAAAGTTTTCTCATAAATAGTTGCTACCTGTTCTGCTGTATTTTGCCAGCTAAAAAACTGTGATCTAGCAAGTCCTTTTTCAATTAAGTTATTGTAAAGAGTGGGGTTTTTATAAAGCTCAATAACTGCATTGGCGATCGCTTGCGAAGAATGGGGATCGATCATTATGCCAGAATCTCCTAGCACTTCTGGCAAAGATGAAACATTAGAAGTAATCACAGGAGTACCACAAGCCATTGCTTCCACAATTGTTAATCCAAATCCTTCATATAAAGAGGGAGCTAAAAGTACGTCAGCGGCATTATAAATTTGCACTAAATGGGCTTTATTTGGATTACCTAAATTGACAATATATGATTCTAGATCGTGCGCTTGAATAAAATCTTTTTGATCTTTAGTAAAGTTGCCTCCTGTTCGCCATAGACATATTGGAAATCCCTGTTCTTTTAAATCTTTTAATACTTGTAAGACTGTCAAAATGTTTTTGCGTTGATGGGTACTACCAACATTCAGCAAGCAAAAAGTGTCAGGTGAGGGCGTATACTGCTTACGAATCTCAGCTACTTCTGGAGTAGAAAGCACTTGAAATTCTGAACTAATGCCATTGAGAGCAACAGATATTTTCTCTGGTTTAATCTTTAACATCCGGGTGACATCTTTAGCCGTATTTGTAGAAACTGCAATTACATGATTTGCTTTTTTTATTCCACCTACTGAATATTTCCACATAGCCATACTTAATGCCGGAATCCGTGATTGATCTCGCAAAATTTCTGGATAGATAAACTGCACCAAATCATGACAGGTGGCAACTACGGGCTTATTAGATCGATGTAGTTCATAGACAATATGGGCATCGCTTTGATCAATTACATGAAAAATATCTGCCTCTAATCGAGAGACAGCACGAGGATGCCGCCAAAAAGTTTCATAATATTTTTTAATGCCTAAACCTGATAGATAGAGTTTATCAGAGCTATTCCAGGCAATGGGGGCAATTTCGGCAATTTCCCAATTTGGTCGCACCATCCTTAATGCTGTTACTAGGTTGTCAGCATATACATCTAAACTAAATGCTGCTCCTGGAACTCGTCGGACAATCATTACTCGCATTACATATCTCCAAATAAATTAATTTCATATTTCCACGACTGCTTAAATCATGATTATTTCTGGTTAAGAATTAGCTTCAATAGCCTGATCTAAAATAGCGGCAGTCTTGGCAAGAGAGCGTTCCATGTAATGACTTTCAAATGCAGAATTATCAGAGTTAAAAGTTAATGCTAAAGCTTGCTGTAAAGCTAGTTCTAAATCTGTTTCATCTTCATAGACTACTCCAACTTTTGCTGGATAGCTAACTTGGCTACTCATGAAAGGAAAATCTGGACAGACAACATAAGTTTGTAACCCAATTGCATCCGCAGCCACACCACTACATCTGTAAAAATATTTTGATTTTTCATAATTTAACACAACAATATCACAAGCTGATAAAGCAGCCATATAGGCATCATTGGTAGATGTATCAATCAACTTGATCCCCTGTAAATCCATACTGTCAAAACAGGAAAAATCGTTAGTACCAATAATCAGTAAAATATCTGAGTTTTTAGCAATCTTTAACATTAAATTTAGGGTATTAGAAAAATTTTTTCCTTTTCTTGATTCTCCAATAATGCCAACTTTTTTCTTGCTTTTTTCTTGATCATCAAATAAATCAGATTTATTGGCAATCTTTCCACTATCAACAACAGAATGAGGTAATGATATATGTCGTTCTAATTCTTGTTTTTTATAACCTAAATCCATTAAAATATCAGAGTTCTCAAGGACAATAAATTTGTATTTTAGATAGTGATATATCTTCAGCATTAAATTCATAAATGGGTTTTCTTTAGCTTGTTGGATATTGTGATTATTTACTAGATAAACATTTTTAGTCCAAAAAGAAACTAAAAAAGAGAAAAAGAGAAATTCTGTTGAAAAAGAATATACTATGACTGCATCTTTATCTTTAGCTTGATTTATTTTTCTCCCCAAATCAATATGATTGATAACTAACGTAATGACTTTAAAAACTTTTTGCAGCAACCCGTTCTTAATCTTGGGAAACAGACTAGGCGAATTTCCTGTTATAATGCAGATATCATTTTTTGAGAACTTGGCCGATTCAATTAGCATTAATTCTAAATTATTACGCATCTGTAGATATTCCTTTAAAATATACAAAAAAGATATTTGCCGATCAATTTTTTTTCTTAATCTTTTTCAAATGATCTGCTAATCTCAAAGCAAATGCCACGATCATAAACGTAGAATTAGCTTGACCAGAAGTTACAAAAATAGAACTACTGGCAACAAACAAATTATCCAAACCATGAACATTACAGTTAGTGCCGACAACACCATCCTGGGGGTTTGCTGACATCCGAGTTGTCCCAATTTGATGAAATCCATCTCCAGCTTGCTCCCAAACGCTAGATGCAGGATCATTTGTCACATACTTTAAATAACCACAATCATACTTTTTAAGATATTGATCCCAATATTTATGAGCTTGAATTACACCCTCGATATCTTGCTGTGTAAACTGAAGATTGATATTCAGTCTTCGCATTCCTAGTGCATCCCTTTCATCCGATAGAGTGACGGTGCTATTGGGGTTGGGTATCTGCTCACTGTGATAATGCAAAGGATATTCATTAGCAGCACTGTAGACAAACAAAGCCGGAATTTTTCTTTTGGCAATATATCGCCCATACCCAAAACGAGGAACAAAAGCAATAGCTTGTTTAAAGTCTTTCAAAACATTCATAATATGCGCTCGATAGACCCCCTGATTCTCTTTTCCTATCGCAGCTTTTCGCATTGCTGTTGAGGTTAAATAATTGCTCAACACAGGCATATTTAAGGCTAAATAGGCAGAAGATAAAACGCCATTTTGATGAGATGGATCACCAAATTTGGGAGATCCTAGCCAAGCTACAATATTGGGAAGTTGTTTTTCATGTAAGAACTCGCGGGTGAAGGAGAAGCGACGACGCACATAAATTTTGTCTGGATCTCGATCAAATCCAAAAACAGTATCCTTGGGTGGTGTGGTGAAATGTATAAGGGCGATATCTCCTGAAAGATGCCCCATGTAGAACTTTCCTAACAATCCACTGTGGTTGCCAATACCACCTGGATGCTGCCGCTCAGAGGCAAGTAATAGACGAGTAGTGTTTAAAGCACCACCAGCCAATATATATTTTTGACATTTCACATAAATAGTCTTACCCTCTAAGGTTTTGCCATGGAGTAACTCAACCTGAGTACCTTGTTCATTAGTTTTAATTTCAGTGCAAGTTAAGCCATAAAGTAGTTTAATCTTTTGAGATTTCTGCAAATCATGGAAATATTCTTTACCAAAGTTGGTAGGGAGAGACCATCGCTCTAAGGTTGAAGTAAGTACCTCTGCGTCGGGTAATTTTGGAACAATTGATTTTTGCTCAATGTTGGGGATATTTTGGATATTAAATTCTGACTGACCACAAAAGAAATAGTCACACGCCTTTTGAAAGTAACCTTCAATCTCCTGATAGGTAACAGGCCAATCTGAGTTCTGAATATATGTTCGTTGGTCGAAATCTACAGGATCGTAAGGTAAACAACGCCCACCCCAAATGATGGATGTTCCTCCCAATTGTCTGCGGGTACATTCCAACATGGGTGCATGGAATTGGGGATCAAAATGACTAGCTTCACCGAGATTTTGAATCTTCTGGGAGAAATTTAAACCTCCACTCTCGATCAGAGTAACCTCATATCCTGCCTTGGCTAACTCCAAGGCTAAAACAATACCAGCAGGACCTGAGCCAACTACTGCAATATCTGACCTGCAAGTAGTTTCGTTTTCAAGACTTTCTGCATTAATAAACATTTGTATGATTATACCTTTGGTTTAATAATCTAAGTTGCCACATTGTCAGAATCAGGATGTCCAGGATTAAAGGATGAACAGGATGAAAATAGAGATTTTATTACCAACTACCTATTTATAGGAGTCCTATATTAATAGCCTTAACTAGATACCTAGCAACTTTAGTTAATATCCAGTTAGCGCAAAAATGAATCATATTCTCAGCTTAAAATCCTGTTTAAATGGCTACTTCGGCATATAGCCAAGCTCCTGTAAAATAGCCCATGAGAACGATAGCGATCGCACTCATCATCCCAAACCAACTCATGATGCCGAATGTACCAATTTCTTTGTGAGTCAGAGTATCTGCCACATATTTGGGTTCGGGGACAGGGAAGGCTATATAAGCCGCCCAATATCCAATTAACAGCAGTGCGGTTATTCCCCACTGAGCTTTACGAGGCAGTTTGAGGACGATCAGAATAGTAGCTAGGTAGGCTAGACTAATGCGTTGCAACACTCCCGTGATCTCAAATTTGCCCCACTCGTAAGTCCAAAAGCCATTAATCATTAGTCCTAATGCAAACAAGAGAATAGCGCGACGTAGCGATCGCCAATATAATGCTCTTGTAGGTTTACGATCTTGGCTATATTTGGACAGAGAAAAAGCCATTGACACGCCGACAATAAACAAAAAACAGGGAAACACCCAATCAGCTAAAGTACAGCCATGCCAATATGAATGGGATAACCAAGGATGAATTTCGGGGGCAAGACTAGCTATATTAACAAGAAGCATCCCGGCAATTGTGATGCCGCGAAAAGTATCTAGGGAATGTAGCCGAACCGATTGTTTGGGAGAGTGCATTGACAGTTCCTCATAATCCAGGCAATTGGAAGTCACAGCTACACAGGCAAATCCTCAATGTAGTCTTAGTCCGCGCAGGCGGACTAAGTTTGTATAGCAGCGATTTCTAATCGCCGGGGCTTCTTTTCATTAGTGGGGGTTGCTGTAGCAAAATATTTGCGGATGACCTCAATATTTTTTTCAACTTCATGGCGCGAATAGCTAGGATAGGTTGGCAAGTACAATAACTCTTTCTCAACTTTTTTGGCGTTGGGACAATTGCGATAAAACTCCTCAAATCGAGGGGAATCTGCGGTACTGGTAAAGTGACCTGCGGCGATATCTCGACCTTGCTCAAACATAAACTTGAGTAGATCATCTCTTTCAGAATAGAGGATGGGAAACCAAAGATAGGTATGAGAGCCATCAGTGCGTAGGGGGGGTAAGATTAAACCATGAATATCTTTTAGCCCCTCATAATAAATATGGGCATATTCGATTCTCCTCTTGATATCCAGATCAATATTTTTAATCTGTGACAAGCCAAGACTAGCTTGTAAGGGGGTAAATTGAGATTTGTAAATATCTGGAAGTTCTTTTGCTGGTTTACTTTCTTGAGGTTTTCTCCGAACTTTACTATTAATAAATTCAACATTATTCAGGTAGCTGAATCGCAGAATTGGGTAGGTTAAAAGTTGAAAAAGAATAGGCAAACTAGCAATATCATGTATCAACCCTTTTTTAACTTTTTGGGTAATACCAGGAAGGGGAGGATAGGAAAATTCCTTTAATTCAGAACTAACTTTCTCAATCACATCTTGGCGATTAGAAACTACAACTCCTCCAAGAAACGTAGGTACATTTTTGTGCATTTCCAAACTAAATACACCAACAGCACCAATAGTACCAACTGGTTTTCCTTGTTCTTGTACACCAAATGACTGGGCTGCATCTTCAATCATCGGGATATTGAAGCGATCGCAAATTTCTTTAATGTGGTGTGCTTCAGCCGCAAGCCCATGTAAATGAGTAATCAAGACTGCTCCAGTATTGGCATTAATTAAACGCTCTACTTCAGCGGCAGAAATGTTACAGGTCTCTTTGTCAACATCAGCAAATACGGGACGACCGCCGGCAAAAATTACCATGTTGATCACATCAACAATGGTATAGGGTGACAAAATTACTTCTTGTCCAGGCTTGATTAAAGCTTTGACCGCTAAGTATATTCCCAGACGACATTGATAAACACAAACTGCATAATCAGCGCTAAATCTTTCGCAAAGTGCTTTCTCAAACAAGTCAATTTTTTTTCTGTCTTGCCATAATCGTCCAACTAGGATGTAACTCAAAAATGTGAGGTAGCTGTTCAGATTTGTATAAAGGCGATTTTTAGGATTAGGGCTAAAATTCAACATATATCTATTTCCTGATCAGGAGGGTTGAAGGAGAATAGTTTGCCATAGAGAAATTAATCTATGGGCAATTTGTTCATGAGTGTAAAGTTGCTGTACTCGTGCCATGCCATAACAGGCAGTTTCTTGTCTCCATCCAGTGTCGTTAATGAGTCTGGCGAGGATATCAGCCAATGCCCTATGATCTTCCTCTGGAAATACCAAATCAGCACGACCAATGACATTGGGAATCTCACCAGAATTTGAGCCGATGACGGGAATTCCCATAGACATAGCTTCTATCAGCACATGACCGAACTGTTCTTTCCAAGTTGGGGTTGAGCGAGAAGGTAATACTAAGACATCAAACTGGCTCAGTTCTGCGGGGGCTTGCTGATGAGGAACTGCTCCTC
The DNA here is from genome assembly GCA_031374905.1 of Dolichospermum sp. OTE_70_metabat_362_sub. Taxonomy (GTDB): domain Bacteria; phylum Cyanobacteriota; class Cyanobacteriia; order Cyanobacteriales; family Nostocaceae; genus Dolichospermum. The sequence continues at coordinate 3,369 of JANMGZ010000479.1, read as the reverse complement.
TCCAGATGACGCGATCGCTAATTTGCAGATTTTCGGCTAGTTTTCGCAGCGCTACTTCTTCAGATCCAGAACCGCAGAGAATGATTTGACTATTGATCCCGCGATTTTGAAGTTGGGCAACTGCTCTAAAAATTAGGTCAATTCCTTTGCTGTGAGCTAAACGACCGAGAAAGCCGATTTGAAAAGTAGATGTATTCGCTGTGGGTGATTTTGTGAAGGGAGCAAAAAACTGTGGATCAACTCCCATTTGCGGCATCACTTCTAATAAGCCACGATAGTTCCACTTTTGCATCACATTAGCTCCGTCTTGATTGCCGGAGATAATTGCACTGGCACTATTCAGGACAAATTGACATATCTGCCAACGAGGTAATGATAATTGGCGTAATTGATTTTCCCATCCAAATATAACAATCGGTTTGTTGGTGATGCGAGCTAAAATAGCCACCTCGAAAGCACAGATGGAAAAGACTTCTTCCTCGATTTGAATAATATCGGGTTGAAAATCTTGCCAGACTTGCCAAAGTACCCAAGGTGCATATAAATGCGCTCCCACCCGCCCCGAAAACATGACGGGAGCAGAGTAGGTGCGGATGTGAGAATAGGGCGTTTCCAAGGGGATGAGCCGATCCCATTCCAAAGCCTTCCAGTTATTTGGAGCTAAAAGACCGACTTGAATATTACCAATCTCTGCGATCGCATTCAATTTGCCCTGGTTGACACCGACAACATAGGCGTGACTGATAAAAAGAACCTTTAAAGTTCTAACTGTTGTGTTGACTTGGGCTATGGGCAAATTCTCACAGTGTTTTTGTTTTAGCCTCATTTATTTTAGTTGGTTAGTATTTAAAAAACGATTTGTTTAGGCAATCAGCGCCCGAATTTTAGTCACAGTCCAATCAACTAACTTGGGTCGGTGTTGGGGTGCATACAACCATGTCATTGCCGGTTCAGCTAGAGGTAATGGCATCAAGCCAACCCAGATAAACCAGAGACTGTAGAAAAGTCGTTTTTGCCAGTTAAAGTCTGAGTATTTCCAGAGGCAGCGAATTCCGTAGTAAATTAAATTTAGTGGGCGATCGCTCGAAACTGGATGATTTAGAGGATCTAGGCGTAAAGAAATAATCCGCGACCATAAGCGTCCGAGTGAGCGTTGTTCTAAATCAGCAGGAACTTCATAGCCCAATACTTTGGCTTTTTTGGTTAACAAAGCAAAGTTTTGTAAGTCATGACGGACAAACCGTTGAAATCGAGCAGCGGTGACTGTTGCCAATGCCCACTGATTTGTATCGTGAATTCTGTAAGCACCTAATGGTTTTTCGATAGCGGCAACATCACCATAAAAAGGAACTTGGAAAGATAAATAGTCATCTGCGGTGAGTTTATATTCATCGGGAATGGGAAAAAGCTTTTCTAGAACCTGCGGATTCAGGGCATTACCGCTAGTTGGAGTGCTAACATATCCACCCTTATCTAAGAGGATTTTCGACACATTTCCAGTGGAAAGAGAAGCAGATCCTTGAGGAGAAGAATAACCAAGAGATTTGCCAATTGTATCAACAACAGTTAAGCGATAGTGGACTTTAGAAAGTTCTGGTTTCCAGACCACAACGATTTGTTCAACTGCATAAGGGAATAAATAATCGTCCGAATCTAGAAAAATAATGATATCACCCTTACTTTTGGCAAATCCACTATTAAAAGCCGCAGCTTGTTTGCCATTGGGTTGGAAAATGGGAATGATGCGATCGCCATATCCGGTAATAATATTACGAGAATTATCAGTTGAACCATCATCAACAACAATAATTTCTGTATGAGGATAGGTTTGGTTAATGGCGCTATTGATTGCTTCGGGGAGAAAGCGATCGTAGTTGTAATTGTTGATAATAATACTAACAAGAAGTGTTTCTTTCATACTGTTATTTCTACCTTTAAAACTTTTTCCATAAAACGTAAAGCTACAGCTTGTGGAGAATAGTTTTCGATAGCCCATACTCTCCCCTGAATGGCGATTTTTTCCAAAATTTCCGGTTCTTCAGTTATTTTATCAATAGCTGCTTGAACATTGTCTAAATCAATGCCGATGTAATGCTCCCAATTGTTCGGTTGGACGGGAAGCTCAAAACCATACTTTTGAAAATCCACATGAAAAGTAACACAACCTGCTGCCAAAGATTCCCAAAATCGCCAACTATCCCACTGAGCAATTCTATTTGTTTTTAATCCAAGTTCACTGATAATTTTAGCTGAATAATAACTTATTCTAGAATTATAATCAGTGAAATTTGGAGCAAGAAAAAAACCTCCAAAGCAAGCAGATGCAACTGATTTTGTTAGTCTTTTATAGTATTTGGGATAATGCCGTCTACCAGTTTGAGTCCATCTAAGTAAGTGGTATGGATCATCAGGAGGAATATTCAAATCCTCGCTAGATAGATCAATTTGTAAAAAGTCTTGAATTTGAGGAATAAATTTCTTTTCAACGAATCGTCTCAGCGAATGGCTAAATTTTTTATGCCTAAAGTTAACAAGTAAGCATCTCTTCTTGTGAAAAAAAGGGATATCATCACTAAGTTCATTGATAACTCTACTAGATAAGCCAAATGCCCAAGGATGTAAGTTATTAGGCCATCTAATATTCCTACTATAGTGAGTTTTAAAGATAAAATCAAACTGTCTAAATTCAGGTAAACATGAAGATGTTTTTAATCCATCGGCACAATCCAAGTATACAGTAATATATTGACGAGAGGGGATAAATAAATCTTGAGGTAATGAGCTATTTTCCTCAAACCATTGCCGTTCTAAAACTACGATATCACAATCTTGATGTTTAATATGAGGATCACATTGAAGAAGACATTGATCATCGTCTGGAGATAATTTCCAGTAGTTATTGCTTGAATAGTATTCAACTCCGAGATGTTGAAAACCTTCTGCTAAATTTACAATCAGATCCTGAAAATAAGCGCCTTCCGCTGGACCTTCTTGCGAAGTTGTGTAGAAGAAAACTTTTTTATTAAAGGTTACTGCCATTTTTCTCTCTCGCATTTGATAATAACTTTCTGAAATAAGTATGGCTCTACCGTTCCCTTTATGTAAGACAACATTTATTGTAGGTTGGGTTGTGGAACGTAAACGTATCCCTGCGGGACACTGCGTGAACGCGAAGCAATCGGAACGAAACCCAACACTTCTTAATATATCGCTGCTAATGTTGGGTTTGGTCTTCGTTCTACCCAACTTACAAAAATTAAATTACAGCGGTTTCCGCTCTTATGAGGTACATCTTAGCCCCCTCTTCGCTTGCGGGGAGGGGGTTGGGGGTGGGGTTCTTGTACCTCATAACACCGGGAAGTGCTGTAA
>JANMGZ010000477.1:0-1624 GCA_031374905.1 Dolichospermum sp. OTE_70_metabat_362_sub | reverse complement strand
GGTCGCTTAATAAAAAAGTCAACAAACATAAATTGGTAATGGGTAATTGGTAATGGGTGATTGGTAATAGGTAATGGGTAAATTTATTTCCGACAATTAACTAATGACCAATGACTAATAACTAATACCTACTTTTTAATTGCTTTGTAAATCAGGTTTTGGGTAGGATCCAGGTTGACATTATTTACGCCTTTTTGAGCAAATACATAATCTTTGTTTTGCCATAAAGGGATGTAGGGAACATCGGTTAAAACTTGAGTTTGAATGTCAGCAAATATTTTTTTCCGAGCTTCAGAATTTTGTTCTTTGCGTTGTTGATCTATGAGTTTATTCATAGCTTCACTATAATAAAATGACCCCTGGGTTTGACTACCCCCTTCTTCGCAACCTTTAGCAACTGAACCTTTTTCACAGGCTAAAAATGGCTGCACGTAGTTATCTGGATCTAAAAAGTCTGGATACCAATCCAGTAAAGCGGCTGGATATAAACCTTTGGAAATCTCTTTATAGAAAGTAGCACCTTCGACAGTTTTAACTTCCAATTGCAACATCCCATCCATTTTAGTATCAGCAAGGGATTTCATGGTTTGTGCGGCTAAACTGCGAGTTGGTGAACTTGCAGGATACCAAATTTGCACTTTAGCAGGATTTTCTTTAGAAAAACCAGCCGCAACTAAGGATTTTTTAGCTTCTTCAAATTTACCATCACCATATTTATCTTTAAATAATGGTTGGGAAACATTGAAGGTTGTGGGAATCATGCTGTAAAGAGGATCAGCTTGGGAAAATAATACCCGATCATTTAATAATGGCCGATCAATTAATGATGCGATCGCTTGTCTGACCTCTACTTTATCTAAAGGTTTCTGATTGCGATTTAAGGTCAGATAACTAACTACACTACCTTGGGCAGTAATTGCTTGCCAATCTCCTTTTTTAGCACTTGCTTCTAAACTCCGAATTTGATCTGGTTGTAAAGATAGGTAAGCCACATCTACCGCACCAGTTTTAAAAGCATTAAATAAGTTGACTGGACTGGTTTGAATTTGGACATTCACACCTTTATTTTCGGGTTTTGTTCCCCAATATTGATCAAATAGATCAAATCGCAAAGAATCAGTTCCATAGTTAGCTAATTTGTAAGCACCAGTCCCGACAAAGATATTCGGTTTAAATTTCCCAGCCCCAATTTCATAAGCTGTTGGTGAAACTGCACATACTCCAGAAAATGCTAACAATGAAGGAAAAGCGGCAAAGGGTTTTTTCAGTTTAATTGTTAATTCATCCTCTCCTGTCGCTTTAACTGAAGCTACGGTATCAGAAAGTAAGAAAGAGGGTTTACCTTTGTTTTCGATAAAGCGTTGAATACTAAACTCCATTGCTTTGGCATTGAAGGGAGTTTGATCATGAAATAATACTCCTTTGCGAATAGGAATAGTGTAAGTTAAACCATCAGCACTGACTTTAGGTAATGCTGTCGCTAATTGTGGTTTAATTTCTGTACTTCCTGGCTCGTAAGTATACAAGCGATCGCTCATATTAAATATTAAACCCAAGGATGATAATTCATACGCATCAGCAGGATCAAGAGTTCTTGGTTTTCCTGTGGTTCCTATAGTAATTC
>JANMGZ010000470.1:0-5118 GCA_031374905.1 Dolichospermum sp. OTE_70_metabat_362_sub | reverse complement strand
CCCGCTAATTCATTACTTATTGGCTTGGTATGTTCTTTATTCATTTTGTAGATTTGATATTGAATATACCAACCACTTTTTCCATTAGACTTTAAGCAATCTAGCTTTAATCTTAATAACTCTCCTATTCTAAAACCGCATTCTATATCTACCAAAACCATTCGCATGACAGGTTCATGCAAGCTATCTAAATGTTGGTTAAGCTGTCTCATAACTTCTTCTGGAATGAACCGAGGAAGTCTTTTTGGCTCTTGTGGCCAGTCTTCAGGTCTAATCAGAGTAGTTTCAACTTGGAACCAGTTGTTAAGAATCCCTGTCTCAAAGAATGTTTTGACTGTAGATATACAATGTATATGCTGTGAATATGAGTATCCATTAGTTTTTAAGTAGGCAAAATATTGAAGGATTAAAGTCCTATTAATTCCTTTAAATTCTTGGCTATACCCTATCTCCTTTAAGAATCTAGAGAAAACCTTAATATAATTAACTTTACCGAGTAATGTGCTGAAAGCTAATCGAGTACTTGATAAATAAAGAATAAACTTCTTAAAGTACTTTTTAAGCCAAGGTTGTTCTATGTAAGCAAAGTTAAGCTTGTAATGTTTGTGAATACCTCTTTCATAACCTAAATGGTCTGCTGTCCAGACATCGTGATTAAAGTCAAACTTTTCAGGAGCAATAAGAACATCAGGTCTTTCTGCCCCAATAGTAAACTCTTTTTTGCAGTCTTCACAGAAGCATTTTGGCTTTCCTGATCTTGCTAGACCTGTTCGCCTAAAGTTTTTGCTTCTACACCATCTACAATTAGTATTGTTAAACGAATCCAATTCATTTTTGTCAAAAGAGTTAAGAATATATTGGCGATTGCAGTCTTTACATTTATATATGTCCTGATTCCTAATTTTGCCATGCAAATTATAGTTTCTGCTATTGCAGTCAGGACATTTAATTTCTATTCCCTCTTGATTTACTAAAGAATGAATTACAAATCCCCTTTTACAATCTTTGCAGTCATAACGTTGACCATTTCTTTCTACTTCACCTCGTTTACGATAGTTTTTACTACCACATTTAGGGCAAATAACTTCTCTTGTAGGTATAACTTCTAAGGTTTGTTTATGTTTGTTATCTAAACCAGGCTTAGTTTGCTTTAATACTTGCACTTTTACCGAAGGATTTATTAAGTCTTGCGCTATCTGCTCTCTTTTCATTCTGATTTATCCTGTTGTGCTAAATATTTTTTGTACTCTTCAATCATGTCTTTATCAGAAAGATGAATATAGGTGTTGACCGTTGTCTGAATATCAGCATGACCTAATCGTTTTTGTACATAAGCCATATCCCACCCCGCACGAATTAACTCTGTTGCATGAGTATGTCTTAATAAATGTGGATTTACATTAATCCCTGTCTTTTTTGACAAACGTCTAAACAAACTATCAACAGTTTTATAAGCCAATGGTGTGCCAATTTCACCCTTACCTGGAGCTTTAATTACCAGAAAAATAAAATCACAATCAATATCTTCTGGATACTCATCTATCAAGTAAGCTGAGTACCATTGCATCAGTTCTTTGCTAACGTGAACTGTTCGCTCTGTTCCAGATTTAGCTCTAACATGGTTAACGTTATCTAATCTTGGGACTACATGGATTTCATTGGTTTTACCTGTAACCATGTCTTCATGTCTTAGTCCTAACGCTTCACCTATTCGTAGCCCTGTTTCGTATAGCAACCTAATTAGGAACTTGTCACGTAATGTGTTACAAGCTTCAACCAAGGTGTTAACTTGCTCTGGTGTTAAACATCCAGGAAATGTCTTTGGTTCTTTGATTTTTAATAGTCGTGTCTTAACCTCTTTACCCTTACTAATGTGGTGTAAGAAAGACTTGTATTTACGTCCTGGTTGCAATTGATAGCGATAAACCCCTACCCTTTCAGTTGCCCCTATACGCTCTTGAAACTCATAGAACCCACAAACAGTTGTCAGGCAATGATTAATAGTCTTCTCGCAGCGTTTAGAAACCTGTGGCTGAACAGATAAAACCCCGGAGTTAGGGTTTCTCAACCAGTGGATAAAGTTTGATAGCTGCTCTAAATCAATTTCAAGCCAATTTAACTTTGAATCCCGTAAAAACTCCCAGAACAGTTTCAGGTTATGGGTATAGGTCTGAATCGTGTTTGGAGAACGCCCTACGCTGTCTAAATAATGCAGGTATTTCTGGATTGGCTCAATAGGCAAATAATCGTCATCCAGCACCATCCAAACCTGACGGTCGGTGTCTGGCAGGATACCTTTTTGGACTTTCATCCTCACCTATCCTAAATATCGGTGTTTACATTATAGACTTAAAGGATTAATTTGTATATATATGACAACAGCGTAGTGATAAAACTTCATATCAGCTACGCTGTTGTTGTTGTTGTTATTTATGATTTAATAAGACATAAAATGCGGCTATAAATATCAAGAACCGTGGGACACACGGTCTTAAAGCTCAGTCAATGTCTTCATAGAAGAGTCGCTGAGAAGCCCACACTCACCTGTTCGCGCAAGTGTGCCGCAAGGCATAAGGGAGTGTGTGGAGTATGTCACTCAATAGATGCCAATTCCACGGCTTGTAAAGGTTTTGTCGTATCTGTAATTTTTGTATTAATTTCTGAACCTATTGAATTACTGTGACTAGAATTTATTTCTGGGGATGAATCTGTTTCATTCTCATCATTGCCAGGTTCATGGATGATCAGGCTATTGCAGGGAATTGTATCCGATATAATAGCACTTGCCATCATCCCCGTATGAATTTCCATTTGCGCTTCTGGAAGAACTTCAAAAACTAGCCTTTGGCCAGGAAATACAACCCGTTCAAAGTACCAGTTAGGAATATTGGAGATACGAGCCACCTGGATCTTACTCGTAGCATTGACGTAGCAGCAGAGAATCTTTCCCGAATGCTCCGGTGGTAGAGGATCTAATATCTGAGCCATAACTGCTGAGGAGCTTATTTGCGCCACAATTTTACATTACATAAGTAAAGCTAACATCCGATGATCCCCGCTTACTGTAACTGCGACTACCATCTGCCATTTTCTGCATTATTTCTATCTAAAGATATATATAGTTTATAAAATTTTTGTAAATAAATTTGTATTTACTTAACAAAATGCCTCATAAATGAGACTCTGGCTGTTTATTTCCGGTAAAATCGCTGTAAATTGTCTCTAAGTAAGAATTTCAGCTTCTAATCCCTGATCTTTATTCCCTCTGGTAACTTGAATTATCTCTTGCATCCATCCCTATAATTACAGCGAAAAATCATCGCTTAATTCATAAACTCGATGTTATGGTAAATGTATATGAAAATTTTGTTCATAAATCCCCTATCTTCTATATATAACAAGCAAATTTTATGCACAGTAGTTTTCAGTTTGACTACAGTTGATAACAGCAAAGATTTTTGCATAGCACAAAACAACTGAAATGTCAAGGATAATGCTGGTCAAGTCAGAAGCAAATTTACAATTCCTCTAGTACACAACGGCGTAAATCAACCAACCATTAAAAATCCCCGAAAAGCTTGTGTAATCTGCTTTTTTAATTTTTAATTGTTAATTTTTAATTCCGCCCTGCGGTACTAGTCTGTTCCTCAACTACGGCAAGCATTACAGTTAAACCATGAACGACACTAAAATCCTCTATGTTCGCCTTCCTTGTAACCCCATCTTTCCCATTGGGGTTGTCTATCTTTCAGATCACGTCCACAAATTATTTCCTAATGTGGAACAGCGGATTTTTGACTTAGGCACAGTTCCACCCTTAGATTATGCTTCCGCCCTAGATAGCTGTATTGATGAGTTTAAACCTACATTACTTGTCTTTTCTTGGCGGGATATCCAAATTTACGCGCCAGTGGGTGGACGGGGCGGCAACCCTTTACAAAATGCTTTTGAGTTTTATTACGCCAAAAACCCGTTAATCAAATTGCGGGGTGCTTTAGGCGGATTGCGAATTTTTATTGCTTATTATGTAGAGTTATGGCGCAATTTAGGATTAGTTAAACGGGGTTTAAAACGCGCCGAAAAATATCAATCTCAAGCTCGTGTAGTTCTGGGTGGTGGTGCAGTTAGCGTATTTTATGAACAGTTAGGTAAAAGCTTTCCGACCGGAACAATTATTTCTATAGGTGAAGGAGAAACCCTACTCACCAAACTGCTTAATGGTGAGGATTTTCGAGATGAACGCTGTTATGTAGTCGGAGAAAATCAACCTCGTCAACGCCTAATTCATGAACAACCCACACCTCTAGAAAAAACAGTTTGTAATTACGATTACATCGAAACCATTTGGCCAGAATTTAATTATTACCTGCAAGAACAGGATTTTTATATTGGTGTGCAAACTAAACGCGGTTGTCCCCATAATTGCTGTTATTGTGTTTATACAGTAGTAGAGGGTAAACAAGTTCGCATTAATCCTAGTGATGAAGTTGTTGCGGAAATCCGAGAATTGTACAATCGGGGAATTCGTAACTTCTGGTTTACTGATGCTCAATTTATCCCCGCCCGTAAATTCATTGATGATGCTGTAGAACTTCTCCAGAAAATCGTTGATTCGGGAATGTTAGATATCCATTGGGCAGCATACATTAGAGCCGACAACTTAACACCACAATTGTGTGAGTTGATGGTAAAAACCGGGATGAATTATTTTGAAATCGGCATAACTAGCGGTTCTCAAGAACTTGTCCGCAAAATGCGAATGGGTTATAATTTGCGAACTGTTTTACAAAATTGTCGTGATTTAAAATCCGCCGGTTTCAAGGATGTAGTTTCTGTTAACTACTCTTTTAATGTGATTGATGAACGGACTGAAACTATTCGTCAAACTATTGCATATCATCGGGAACTCGAACGGATTTTTGGGGCTGATAAAGTTGAACCTGCTATATTCTTCTAAGTGGGTATGAGGTTGGAGTCCAATAAAGAAAATAGCAGGTTCAACTTTATCAGCCCCAAAAATCCGTTCTAGTTCCCGGGGATAGGCGATAGTTTGGCGAATAGTTTCGTGACGTGCATCAATGACATTAAAGGAGTAGTTAACAGAAACTACATCATTGA
>JANMGZ010000451.1:0-3393 GCA_031374905.1 Dolichospermum sp. OTE_70_metabat_362_sub | reverse complement strand
TATACAAATGTTAGAAATTGGATAGTAACTGATACTTGTTCTAATTCACAAACCTTTACTCAAACAATTACAGTAACTATTACTAATAATTTATTAACTGTAAACAATGAAGATGTTTGTAATAATGATAATGGTATAATCGTAAACTTAATGAATACTGTAGAGGCTCAATATCCAGGAAGCTCAGCTCTTGATGGTACTTGGGTTGATGTTGATAATTCTGGTGCGATGAGTGTTGATGGATTATTTACTCCTTATCAAATTGCTGAGGGAACTTATAGATTCAATTATGTTATTAACGACGCTGTTTGTCCAAGAACAATTCAAGTAATTGTTAAAGTAGATCCATTAGTTTGTCCTATAGGACCTTGCCAAACTCTAGTAATTCACAATGCGGTTACACCTAATGGAGACGACCTTAATGAAGCCTTTATCATTGAATATCTTGATAATGAAGCTTGTTATCCTGAAAATACAGTTGAGATATACAACCGTTGGGGAATAATGGTTTTTGATGCTGAAAATTATAATAATAGAGAAGTTGTTTTTAAAGGTAAATCAGAAGGAAGATCAACAGTAAAACAATCGGCTGAATTACCAAATGGTATCTACTTCTATATTTTAAAATACAAAACTGCTGAGGGTAATTATGTAACTAAAGACGGTTATATTTATTTAACAAGAGAATAAGTTTGCTTCAGGGTAATCTATTTACCCTGAAACATCTTTAACAACCAAAATAAATGAAAACAAAAATTTTAATAGTCGCTTTGATGTTAACGGGATTTGTGAGTGTAGCTCAGCAAGACGCACAATACACCCAATACATGTACAACACGATCAATGTGAATCCGGCTTATGCTGGTTCGCGAGGTGTTTTGAGTATTTTTGGATTACATAGAACCCAATGGGTTGGATTAGAAGGTGCTCCTGTTACCAATGCCTTCTCAGCAAACACACCAATTGCTAATAGTAATCTTGGAGTGGGATTGTCTTTTGTAAATGATAAAATCGGACCCACAGTTGAGAATACCATCTCGGCTGATTTGTCCTATACTATCCAAACATCAGAGACCTATAAACTTTCATTTGGTATTAAAGGAACTGCCAATTTATTTAATTTGGATGTTACTAAATTAAACCCTCAAGATCAAAATGATCCGCTGTTGCAAAATTTAGACAACAACTTCTCTCCCAATGTTGGAGCGGGTGTTTACTTTCATTCCGATAAATTGTATTTAGGTGCTTCGGTTCCCAATTTTTTCGAAACCAAACGCTACGATGACAACTCAGTGGCGGTGTATAAAGAAAGAATGAATATGTATTTCATTGGGGGTTATGTATTTGATTTATCCTCTAATTTAAAATTCAAGCCTGCTTTTTTAACCAAAGTGGTTGAAGGTGCTCCTTTGCAATTGGACGTATCTGGAAATTTCTTAATCTATGAAAAATTTGTTTTAGGTGCTGCTTGGCGATGGGATGCTGCTGTGAGTTTAATGGCTGGATTTCAAGTCAACGACGGACTCTATATTGGTTACGGATATGATTTAGAAACTACCAAATTAAGAAAATACAATTCGGGTTCTCATGAGGTATTTATACGTTTTGAATTGTTCAAACGTCAAGACAAAATAGTTTCACCTAGATTCTTCTAATAAAGCCATGATTATGAAAAAAGTTATATATACAACCCTTGTTTTAATCGCTTCACTAACGTTGCAGGCTCAGAAAGTTAAAGTGGCCAAAGCCGACAAGAATTACGATAAATTTGCTTACGTTGATGCCATAAAAACCTACGAGCGTGTCTTTGAGAAAGGATACAAAACGCCCGATATGTTGCAAAAACTAGGTAATGCGTATTATTTTAATGCCGATTTAGAGAAAGCTGCTAAATGGTACGGTGAACTCTTTGCCTTAACTCAAGAGGTAGAGCCAGAGTATTACTATCGCTATGCACAATCTTTAAAGGCAATGAAAGACTATAAAAAAGCCGATCAGATGCTGGCTATTTTTAATCAAAAAAGTGGTAACGATCTCAGAGCTAAATTAGCCGCAGCACAAAAAGATTATTTAGCCGTTATTCGTAAAAACTCGGGACGCTATACCATTGAAAATGCAGGCATCAATTCTGAAAAATCCGATTACGGAAGTGCTTATTTAGGTAACAAAGTGATTTTTGCCTCGGCAAGAGATACAGGCGGTTTATCGGGTAGAAAACACTCGTGGACCAATGAGAGTTTTACCAATTTGTTCTCGGCTGAAATGGGCGCTGAAGGCGGACTCACAAAAGCGGAGCGTTTCGGTAAAAAACTAAACTCTAAATTCCACGAATCAACACCTGTATTTACCAAAGACGGAAAAACGGTTTACTTCACTAGAAACAATTTCCTTGATGGTAAAAAAGGAAAAGATGCCGATAAAACCACTTTGTTAAAAGTATACAGAGCTACTTTAGATGGCGATCAGTGGAATGATATTACTGAATTGCCTTTCAACTCGAATAATTATAATGTAGCACATCCAGCTTTGAGTAAAGACGAAAAAACATTGTACTTTGCCTCTAATATGCCAGGAAGTTTAGGTCAATCGGATATTTTCAAAGTAGAGATAAAAGGTGATGGAAGCTTCGGAGAACCTCAGAATCTTGGAAATGTAATCAATACCGAAGGTAGAGAAACTTTCCCTTTTGTATCGTCAGATAACGAATTGTATTTTGCCTCTGATGGACATCCTGGACTAGGCGGTTTAGATGTATTTGTTTCTAAAACACAAGACGATGGGACTTTTAAAACGGTTGAAAACGTAGGAGAGCCAGTGAACAGCTCTAAAGATGATTTCGCTTTTATTATCAACAATACGACTCGTTTGGGATATCTTTCCTCTAATAGAGATGGCGGACAGGGAAGCGATGATATTTATCGATTTAAAGAAACTAAAAAATTAGAATGCGAGCAATTCTTAAGTGGTGTAGTAACCGATAAAGAAACAGGATTACCGCTTTCTAATGCTAGAGTTACCTTATCGGATAGCAATTTCAAAAGACTTAGAGATGTAATTACTGATAATGAAGGTAAATTTGATTTTGGAAAAGTAGATTGTGATTCGAAATACTATCTAAAAACAGAAAAACCAACTTACAATACTGTAGAAACGCCAACCGTTACTCAGAAAGAATCTGGTAAAACTTTTGTGCCAATTGAATTGGAGAAAACAATAAAAGAAATACCTGTTACAGGAGAAATAGGCGGACCATTAGGTATTAAAATGATTTATTTTGATTTAGATAAATCTAACATTCGTCCTGATGCAGCTGCTGAGTTGGCTAAAATATTAGATGTATTAGAGCAAAATCCAACTATGGAAATTGACATTCGCTCGCATACCGATTGCAGA